>NZ_JBEXCR010000017.1:0-270461 GCF_040605375.1 Nonomuraea sp. NPDC005650 | reverse complement strand
GTCAGCACCACCAGCCCGGCCACCCCGGCCGCCGCGCAGTCACGCGCCACATCCAGCACCCGCCGGGCGGGCACCGCCACCACCGCCAGATCCACACCGTCGGGCACCTTCGCGTGGCAGGCCAGCCCGGCGATCTCGCTCGCGTTCGGGTTGACGGGGTAGATCGGCCCGCAGAAGCCGCCGTCGATGAGGTTGCGCAGCACCTTGTGCCCGACTGCGTGCTCGTCACGGCTCGCGCCGATCACCGCCACCGAACGCGGCGCCAGCACCCGCGCCAACGAGGCCCGCCCGGCCTCGTGGTCGCGGGCCTCGATGGCCGCCATCAGCCTGGGGGTGGGCTCGGCGGCGATGCTGACGTGCAACGTGCCCCCGTCGCAGCACTGCTCCACCTTCAGACCCAGGTCGCGCAGCACCTGGATCATCGGCCGGTTCTCGGCCAGCACGTCGGCCACCAGCTCGCGCACGCCGTGCTCGGCGGCGTCCACGGCGAGATGCTCCAGCAGCAGCGTGCCCAGGCCATGCCCGTGCACGGCGTCGTCCAGAAGAATGCCCAGGTCGGCGCGGCCGTTCTCCATGGGGATGTATTCGGCGACCGCGACCAGCCGGCCGCGCAGGCCGGCCACCAGCGCGCGGCCGCCGTACTCGTCGCCGGTGATGCGGTCGATGTAGGCGTGCGCGGTGTTGCGGCCACCGGTGAAGAACCGCAGGTACGCCGAGCGTTCGGACGAGCGGTCGATCAGCTTGTGCAGGGCTTGGCGGTCGGTGGGGCGGAGCGGGCGCACATGAGCGATGTCGCCATCGCGCAGCAAGACGTCGTAACCCTCGGACACGCCGGATCTCCCGTTCCTTACGTGTCACGTACGGCGTGGGCATGACGTACCTCTCACCAACGAGGCTCCTCGGCAGGCGGGCGGCCCAGGAGTGCCGGATGTCCTTGGGCCCGAGGCCGAAAGTCCTTGCTCGGCGCGCAGGATCGACAGCGCGCCTATGGTGAGTGGTTCGGTGCCGAGCCGCTCCTGGAGCGTGGGCGGATAGTGCCATTGGTCCCACTGTCGGGGGACGTTCGCCGCTGCACAGCGATGCGCTGAGGCGGCCACGATGAGCGCGTCCGTTCTCAAGGAGGGGAAGGCAGCATGATGGGTGGGCGGAGGCTCATGGAGTCGTCGGCGCTCGACGCCGAGCTGGTGGCCTTGAAGCAGCGCGTCTCTGACCTGGAAGAGCAGGTCTGTTCCCTGACCGCGGCGAACCTGGCGCTCGTACGGGCAGTGGAGAAACTTCTCCGGACCTCGATCGGCCAGGTACCCAGCGTCTGAGCCCGTGCGCCGGCCACGGGCGACTCGGCCCGCACCACTCTGAGGCCGAGGCGGCGCGGCTACCCACCGGCCGTGCCCCGCCTGCTGCGAGCCGGTTTGAGCTCGTTGAGGGCCTCGCGAAGGTAGCCGGAGAATGCCCCTGCGTCGGGCACCAGCTTTCGGCATGCGGTGATCCCGACGTCGAGGCGGCCGTTGTAGGAGAAGGCTGTGATGTTCAGGCCGCCGCTCATATCGGTGACCCCGGACACCGGGTAGTGCGACAGCAGCCTGACCCCGGCGATCCGCAACGGGAACTGTGGCCCGGGGACGTTGGAGACGATCACGTTGATGGGTGGCGCGGTCCGGCCCACCAGCTCAAGCGCGGCGCGGTCGGCCAGGCCGTTCAGGGCGGCGGGCAGACTCGCGCTCAGGTCCCGCAGCAAGCGCGCCGGCGTCAGGATGAACCGTTCCTTGATCTGCCGCATCGCCTCGCTCACGGCTTCGAGCCGCTGACGGGCGTCCGCCACTTGCGTGGGCAGCTGCGTGATCATGATGCTGACCTGGTTGCCCTCGTCCGTGCCCACCTGTCTTCGCACGGAGAACGGCACACCCGCGACAAGAGGGACCTCCGGCAACGCCTCGTGCTCCGTCAGCCAGCGCCGCAACGCGGAGGCCGCCAGCGCCATCACGACGTCGTTCACCGTGACGCCGAAGGCGTTCTTCACGCGTTTGACGTCCGTCAACGGCAGCTCGACGAAGGCATAGCGGCGACGGGACGAGACCGGACCGCTCAACGGGGTATGCGGAGCCGCGAAATCCGGCAGCTCGGGCAGGGACTCGCGGCGCATCAGCCGCGACAGGCCTCTCGCGCCGGGCAGCCGTGAGAAGAAGGGGAGCTGGTCCAGCACCGGCAGTGCCTCTCCCGCGAACCGAAGCAGGTGCGCCGGATTGGCGGCGAGGTGCCAGGCGCTCCTGGCCAGCATGCGCCACAGCCCTGGAGCGGTCTCCGGCTCGCCCGCGACCGTCCCGGGGGTGGGGTCCATGAGTGCGGCCAGCACCTCGGCCCCGGTCAGCCCGTCGACGGCGGCGTGGTGGACCTTGGTGTAAAGGGCGCACCCGCCGCCGGCCAGGCCGTGGATCACGTACATCTCCCACAGCGGACGGGTTCGGTCCAGCCGTCGCTCGTGCAGCCGGGCCACCCGCGCGGCCAACTGCTTGTCGCTGCCAGGAGGCGTGAGCGTGAGCTCCCGGACGTGCTGGTCCAGGTCGACCTCGTCGCTGTCGGCCCAGTACGGATGGTCGAGACCGAAAGGCACGCGGACCAGCCGTTGCCGTAGCTGCGGCACCCCTGACATCCGCTCGGCCAGCCTGTCCAGGACCATCTCCATCGGCAGGTCCTTGCCCAGCACGCTGAGTCCGCCGACGTTGGCCACGTTGGTGGCGGTCTCGAAGTTGAGGAACTGCGCGTCCAGCGCGCTGAGCTGCCGCATGCTTCCACCTCAAGCCAGTTCGCCGTACGGATGGCGACTGCCGGGTCCGTTCGCTGCCGCACCACGGCCACGGCCCAGGTCACCGCGTCCGAGCCGTCGGCAGCCGTGACAATCCCCTTCTCCCATCGCACCCCCGCGCGCACGTACCGCACAAGGGCCATAGGTCCCTCGCGGACAGGCCCAACGACCTGATCGAACAAGCCGTCCAGTAGGTGTGCCGGTCAGGGCCGAAAGTCCCCGCCACCAGTGGTCGTCGGACCTCACCTGCGCCGCCACAGGGGGATCGGCGAAGGTGAAGGACTTTCGCCTCTAACGCGGAACCGGCACCAGCGGCGATGTTGAGGGGATGCAGCTCGACTCGTCCGGACTCCAGGTGCTCTCCCGCGAGGAGTGTCTCGGCCTGCTGTCCACCACTCCGATCGGTCGGATCGTGTTCACCGATCACGCTCTGCCGGCCGTGCAGCCGGTCAACTTCCACCTCGACGGCCATTCCATCGTGATCCGGACCTCCACCGGGTCCAAGCTGGCCGCCGCCACCCGCCGTGCCGTGGTGGCCTTCGAGGCCGACGAGTTCGATCCAGGGCTGCGTACCGGCTGGTCTGTCACCGCGGTGGGGCACGCGCGGGCCGTGACCGACCCGGACGAGATGGACCGGCTGGCGGCGTTACCTCTGCCCACCTGGGCGCCGGGCAGCCGGGACCACTACATCGTGATCGATGCCGAGCAGGTGTCCGGCCGCCGGATCCCCGCCTGATCCAGGAGGTCCACGTTTGAAGGCCAGGACCCGCTGCGGCGCGCCCCTACATTCCCGAGGGAACGATGAGGAGATCGTCCTTCTCGAAGGCCACCGCGAACCTGACATCGACGACGCCCTCCACCACGCGGATCCGCTCTGTCAGCGCGATGGCCTCGGACTTTCGCTCGACCACGCCGCTGATGGTCACCACGCCCTGTTCGATCTTGATGGTGAACCTCTCGGGATGGGGCAGCACGGCTCTGATGTCCCTCTCCAGCGCCTCGGGCGGGCGGGTGAAGACTCGCAGCACGTCACGCTGGTGCAGGGTGCCGATGATCCTGCCGGTGACCGCGTCGATCACGGGCAGTTGCTTGATGCGCTTGGCGTGCATCAACTGGGCCGCCTCGCGAACAGAGGTGCCCGGCGTGACGGTGATCGCCGGCGTGGTCATCAGCTGGGCCGCCTTCACCCCCGCCGCCTTCTCGTGCTCTCGCTTCCGCTTGCGGGGTTCGAAGATCGACACGCTGTGACCTGCCGTGTCGGCCTCCTTGAGCAGCAGGTCGTCCTCGGAGACCACGCCTACCGGCCGCCGGTCGGCGTCGATCACGGTCACCGCGCCCACCGCGAACCGCTGCATGGCGTCCACGATCTCGGAGAACGACGCGTCCTCCCGGACGGCGATGGCCACCCGCCCCATGACGTTCTTGACTTCGATCGGCATGACGGTCCTCCTCGTTTTCGCTTCTGACGTTCCGCCACCGGCGGCCGGTCCTCCAGTGGCGAAGGTCTCCGATGCCCGGGCCCAAGGTCCTGGCGTTCAGGCCCGTACGACGGCCACCGGGCAGTGGGCGTGGTGCAGGACGCCCCGGCTGACCGACCCGAGCAGCATCGAACCCAGGGCTCCTCGCCCATGCGAACCCACCACAAGGAGGTCCGCGCGTTCGGAGGCGTCGGTGAGCGCGTTGACGGGATGCGCGGACTGGACGTCCTCCAGGACCTTCACCTCCGGGTAGTCCTCGCTGAAGATCGCCACCCGATCGCGGACGACCTGGTGCTGCGCCGTACGGACCTCGTCCATGTCGTAGCCGCTGATCTCCGGGGCGAAGGCGTGCACCGGCAACTGCCAGGCATGCACCACCCGCAGCGCGCCGCCGCGGAGCTTCGCCTGTTCGAAGGCGTAGGCGAGCGCGGGCTCGCATTCCGCCGAGTCGTCGACCCCGGCCACGACCTCGCCGTGCACCGGCCGGTGTCCCTCGGGCACCACCACGACGGGGCAACGCACATGGCCTGCCACGTTCATGCTGACGGAGCCGAGCAGCGCACCGGCGAACCCGCCCAGCCCGCGGCTGCCGACCACGATCTCGGCGGCGCCCTCGGCCTGCTGGCGCAGGACCGCGGTGGGGGAACCCTCCACGTCCTGGCTCGTGACCTCGACCGTGGGCTGTCGCTCGTGGACGAGCGCCTCGGCCTCGGAGAGGATCCGGCGTCCCTCATGCTGCAGCACGTCCGGCAGGGCGGCGTTGGGGTACCTGCCGATCTGGTACGGCAAGAGGTCCACCGCGTGCACGATCCGCAGCGGCATCCGCATGCGGAACGCGTCGTCGGCCGCCCACTCGACCGCGGCCCGCGAGGTCACGGAGCCGTCCACGCCTACGATGATCATGATGTGCCTCCTTCGTCACACCCATGGGACCGCGCTCGTCGGCATCCGCAGCAGGGCCGGAGGTCGGTCACCCAAGGACCGAAGGACCCTGTCGGCCGGCGTGGCCGATGGCTAGCTTCATGACCTGACCAGGGAGGGCACGCTCATGACAGGCAACGGCGACTTCGGACGTCGCATCAGCTACCAGCGCGACCAGCTCGGCCTCAGCGTCGAGCAGGTCGCCGACCGGGCGGACATGTCCGCCGGATACATCCAGTACCTGGAGAGCCATCTGGACCTGCCCGACAGGGGTACGGTGACCCGCCTGGCCGCGGCCCTCGAGACCACGGTCCAGGATCTGCTGGGCGGTGGGCGTGACCGCCCGCCCGGCCCCGGCCCCGCCGCGGCCGACCCGACCTTGGAGGTCCTCGAGCCCGAGGAGTGCCTGCGGCTGCTCGCCCCCGGCGGCATCGGCCGGGTGGCGTTCAACGGGCCGGACGGGCCCACGGTGCTGCCCGTGAACTTCAAGCTCCACGACGGCGCCATCGTTTTCCGCACCACTCACGGCGGCCCCATGGACCAGGACCTGCGCACCGGCGTGGCAGGGGTGGAAATCAAGATCGGCTTCCAGGTCGACCGGATCGACGAAGCCCAGCGGGAGGGCTGGAGCGTCCTCATCCAGGGCCCCGCCCACCACGTGCCCGAGGACGAGGCGGAGAAGGTCGCTCAGGCCGGTGTCACTCCATGGGCAGGCGGCGAGCGTCGGCTCCACATCCGCATCGTCCCGCACCGGATCACCGGCCGCCGCATCCACGGCCTCTGAGGGCTCTCGGCGGTTCCCAGGGCAGTCTGGCCGCGTCGATCACAGGGGAGCCGAGCCGGACCGTGGGAACGTCGGCAAGCAGATGAGCTATCGGTGCTCGGGGTTGTCGAAGTCGAAGCGGCATCCCGCGTCCCATTCGGATCGCTGGTTGCCGTGGGCCGGGATGCCGCTGGCGTCCTTGAGCATGCGTGCCAGGTGCAGCAGGTTCCAGGTCATGAACGTGGTGTTGCGGTTGGTGAAGTCGTTCTCCGGCCCGCCCGAGCCCGGGTCGAGGTAGGAGGGGCCGGGCCCGGCCTCGCCGATCCAGCCGGCGTCGGCCTGGGGCGGGATGGTGTAGCCAAGGTGCTGGAGGCTGTAGAGCACGTTCATGGCGCAGTGCTTGATGCCGTCCTCGTTGCCGGTGATCAGGCAGCCGCCCGCGCGTCCGTAATAGGCGTACTGGCCGGCCCGGTTGAGCAGGCTGGAGCAGGCGTACAACCGCTCGATGACCTTCTTGGTCACCGAGCTGTTGTCGCCGAGCCAGATCGGCCCGGCGATGACCAGGATGTCGGCGGCCAGCACCCGCTGGTAGAGGGCGGGCCACTCGTCGCTCTCCCAGCCGTGCTCGGTCATGTCCGGCCACACGCCGGTGGCGATGTCGTGGTCGATCGCCCGCAGCTGCTCGACGTGTACGCCCTGCCTGTCCATGATGTGCGCGCTGCGATCGATCAGGCCCTGGGTGTGGCTGCGCTCGGGACTCCTCTTGAGCGTGCAGTTGATGAACAGCGCCCGCAGATCGTCGTAGCGGGCAGGTGCTCCGTCGACTGTCATCGTGACGGCTCCCTTCGATGCGTTCCAGGTGCCTCCATAGGCAAGCTTCGGGCCATCACCTGCGCTTCGGCCAGCAGGCTCGCCGCGTCGTCTAGCTCAGCCGGGCCATCCAGCGGCCGTGGGCCGTCCAGCAGTCCACGGACGGGAAGCCGCCGGTGCGGGCCACGCGCCGGATGTCGCTCACCGACACGGTCGCCCAGCCGAACCAGTCCCCGATGAGCGGGCCGCGGCGCAGCCGTACCCGGTCGACGCGGCTTCTGGTCTCGGGCGGTGCGAGCTCCACCAGGACCTCGCCGCCAGGCCGGACCAGCTGCCTGACTCGGCGGAGCAAGAGCTCGGGGTTGCCGCCGATGCCGATGTTGCCGTCGGCGAGCAGCGCCGTCGCCCACCGGCCGCTGCCCGGGACCTCGTCGAAGACGTCGCGGAGCAGGGCGAAGCCGCCGGCCCTGCGGGTGTGGGCGACGGCGCGAGGCGTGATGTCGATGCCGAGCGCCCGCACGCCGCGGCGGGTCAGCGCGACGGTGAGCCGGCCTGGGCCAGAGCCGATGTCGAGGGTCGGGCTGGCGCACCTGCTCAGGAACGCCTCGTCGCCGTCGACCGGCTCGAACCAGCGCGCGGTCTCCAGCGCGGCGCGGGTGCCGTCGACGTACTCGATCTCGGCGGCCGCTCCGGCGAGCGCGTCGGAGTAGATCTCCCCGATCATCCGACCAGCTCCCGCAGCGTGGTGGCGAAGTGGGAGCCGGGCGCCTGCGCGGCCACCGCGAGGGCGTCCGCCGCGGTGTCGACGTCGGTCAGCTCGGGCAGCAGCTGGACGGACAGCCCGGCCCGGTCCAGCCGGTCGAGCTGGAGCTTGCCCGTCTCCGGGTGCGACATCGGCACCCCCAGCAGCAGCGAGGCGTCCGGCTGCCGCAGGCCGAGCAGCCAGAAGCCGCCGTCCGCGGCCGGGCCGAACACGGCGTCGTGACCCGCCAGGGCCTCCGCCGCCGCGCCGAGCAGCGCGGGCGTCACCTGCGGGGTGTCCATGCCGATCAGTACGACGGGCTCGGGCCGCAGGCGGTAGGCGTCCGAGAACGCCGCCGCCAGCCGCTCGTCCAGGCCCGCCCCGCGCTGCGGGATCACCGCGAATCCCGGGGGCAGCCAGCTGCCCGGCAGCCCGTCCAGGGCGAGCACCCGCTGGGTGGCGGGCGCCGCGGAGACGGCGAGCAGGCTGTCGCGGAGCGCGGCCTCGGCGAGGGCGGCGGCCTGCTCCGGGCCGAACGGCGGGGTCAGCCGGGTCTTGACCCTCCCGGCCACCGGCTCCTTGGCGATGATCATGATCTGGGCCATGTGGTCGACAGTAGGGCGACGCACTGTGCTCAATCCTTACGACCTGCTGACGACTCCCGATGTCGCCGAGTCCGCGAGGGCAGCCGTCCGGCCGCTTCGTGGGATCGGCGGACGGCCCAGCCGATCAGCACCGCCAGCGTGGCCGCGGCGTAACAGGCCATCGCCGGGCTGGGGTGCGCCGCAGGACCGGCGACGTAGGCGACCGCGCCGGCCAGGGCCACGCCCAGCCATTCCCATCGGCCGTCCATGGCGGCCAGCGCGACGACCAGGAGCGCGTACCAGGAGTATCCCGGGGTGAACAGCAGCAGGAGGGAGCCGCTGACCACCAGCGCCCCGTGCCAGGGCCGTTCCGGGTCGCCGTGGCGCAGGACGTGCAGGACGACCAGGGCGAGCACCAGGATCGCGGCGTACGGAGCCCACGAGTCGGGCATCACCAGCCGAAGCACCGCATAGCGGTTCCCGTCGGCGGGCGATTCGTACCGCTCCTCCCGGAGGTAACCCAGCAGGTAGCCCGCCACCGGAGCACGCGAGGCCAGCACGTACGGCAGGTACGCCAGACCCACGGCGAGTGCGGCGGGCACGCAGAGCCCGAGGACGCGCCGCCACGCCACCCCGTTCGCCAACGTCCCCGACAGCGCGCCGAACAGCGCGGTGACGGGCAGCAGCTTGGCCGCCACGGCCGCGCCCAGCAGCGCGCCGCGAGCGCGTACGGTGCCGAAGGCCAGCACCACCAGCAGCACGGCCAGCATGTCCACGTGCGCGTTGTTCACGGCCTCGACGGGCACGGCCGGACACCACGCCCAGTACGCGGCCGCCCGGACACCGGCCTGGCGGCGCAGGGCGAGCAGCACCAGGACGGCCATCAGCCAGCCGCCGAGCTGGAGGACCTTGTGCCGGGCGCCGTCCGGCGAGAGCCAGTGGACCAGGAGGAAGTAGCCCTGCGCGACCGGCGGGTAGATCGTGGGCACCGTGGGCCGGTTGATCCGGGTGCAGCCGCCGCCGGGCAGGGGCCACAACTCGGGGGCCGCGCACCGGGAGGGGAACAGCCACTCGTCGCGCAGCGGGGCGAGCGCGGGATCGGCCGGCGGGTGGTCGTATGGCGAGATGCCCGCCGCCTGCACGCGGCCGTCCCAGGCGTACCGGTAGGAGTCGGTGCTGCTGCTCGGCGGCGCAGCCAGCCCGAGCGCGGCCAGCACGACGCCGCCCGCCACGACCAGGCCGGTCAGCCGCCTCTCCGGGAGAGACCGGGCCAGCCACAGCGCGGCGGCGAACAGCGCCCACGCCAGGAGGTACCAGCCCAGGCCGGGCGGCCCGGACACCATCTTGACCACGACGGCGGCCAGCGCCAGCAGCGCCCCGCCTGCGAACACCATCTGACGACTCACACCGGGCAGCGTCGCACCCGGAGACCGGTCCGGGGCCGCGGCGGCGCCGGCCGTACGCACTCCGTAAGAACCTCGGCCGGCGAGTTCTTACGGAGTGCGAACGTGGGATTCAGCGCGATCCCGTGGCTCGTTGGCGTCGGCCGGGTGAGAGTGCTGGCCACCATCTCGCCCTACATCACCCACGTCATCCGCCGGTTCGGCAACTGGATCCTCAGCCCGACCCCACCGAAGGGCTGCGGATGACCCAGCAGGTCTACGCCAAGCGGCTCAAGACGTGGTCCGACTGGGAGGAGCTGTCAGCGGTTGCTCGCTGACTGCTTGGCCTCCTATCCGTTCGGCCCGGACGCTCCTCGGCGTCCGGGCCGCGGTCAGCCACAGGCCGGTGAACACGGCGCAGGCCAGCGTCACGGCACCCGCCGCGAGGAAGGCGCTGTTGAGGCCGGACTCGAAGGAGGCGCCGCCGGACTCCCGCGTGTGAACGATCGCCCCGAGCACCGCCACGCCGAGCACCGCGCCGATCTGCCGGGTGGTGCTGCTGACGCCCGAGGCGAGGCCGCCCTCCTGCGGGCTGACCGCCTGGATGGCGGCCCCGGTCAGCGGCGACATGGTGAGAGCGAACCCGATGCCGACGACCGCCAGCCGCCACCACACGTTCCCGTAGCCGGTGTCGGCGTGGACGAGGCCCAGCGCCAGCAGCCCCAGCCCGGCCAGCGCCAGGCCGAGGCTGACGACGACACGGAAGCCGTGCCTGGCCGCGAACCGGCCCGCGTACGGGCTGACGATCACCATGGCCAGCGAGACGGGCAGGGTCCGCAGCCCGGCGACCAGGATCGAAGTGCCCTGGACGGAGACGAAGAACTGGGAGAAGAAGAACGACGACCCCATCAGCGCGAACCCGACCACGACCATCGCCGTGTTGGACACCGTGAACAGCCGCTGACGAAACAGCCGCAGCGGCAGCATCGGCGTCGACACACGACCTTCGACCACGACGAACGCGGCGAGGAGCACCAGTCCGGCGGCGAAGCTGCCCAGGATCACCGGCGAGGTCCAGCCTTGGGAACCGCCCTCGATCAGGCCGTAGGTCACAGCGCCCACGCCCGCGACGGACAGGACCGTGCCGGGGACGTCGATCGGCGGCGCGCTCGGGTTGCGGGACTCCCTCAGCACGCGCAGCCCGGCCAGCAGCAGGACCGTCCCGATGGGCACGTTGACCAGGAAGATGGCGGGCCAGCCGAAGGACTCCACCAGGATCCCGCCCGCCAGCGGTCCGGCGGCCAGGCCGATGCCGCTGAACCCGGCCCACAACCCGATCGCTCTGACGCGCTCCCCCGGGGCGGGATACGCGGCGGCGAGCAGCGCCAGTGAGGCGGGGCTCAGCGCCGCGGCCCCGATGCCCTGCAGCACCCGCCCGGCGATCAGCCAGCCGATCGAGGGCGCGAGCGAACACACCACGGACGCGGCCGTGAACACCACCACCCCGGCCAGAAATACCCGCCTGCGGCCGAACCGGTCGGCGAAGACACCGCCCGACAGCAGCAGCATGGCAACCAGCAGCACGTAGGCGTCGACGATCCACTGCAGGCCGGTCAGCCCGGTGTGGAGCCGCTGCTGCATGTCGGGCAGAGCGGCGCCGACGATCGTGTTGTCGAGCAGCACCATGAACTGACCTGCGCACGTCAGGGTGAGCAACGCTTTCACGTACGTCCCTCCTAAAAGCAGTTTGTGACTGCGTTAACGTAGACCCTCATAGGCTCTAACGCAAGTCTCGACTGCGTTAAGGTGGGGGTATGGATGAGCAGGGGCGGGCCAGGCGGCCTGGCGGGCGCAGCGCCCGGGTCCGCGCGGCAGTGCACCAGGCCGTTACCGAGCTGGTCAGGGAGCGCGGCTACGGAAACTTCACAGTCGGCGACATCGCGGCCCGCGCGGGCGTGGCCGACACCAGCCTCTATCGCCGGTGGGGCAACCTCCAAGCCCTGCTCAGCGATGTGCTGCTGACCCGGCTCAACGCGCAGTCGCCGATGCCTGACACCGGCAGCCTGGCCGGCGACCTGCGGACCCACGCCGCCAACGTGGCCCGCGAGGTCACCGGACCCGACGGCCTGGCGCTGGTGCGGCTGACCCTCGCGCTGTCAGGCGAGGGTCAGCAGGGCCTTCAGGCGCGCGACGAGCTCCTGGCCGACCGCACCAGGCAGTTGCAGGCCATGCTCGACCGCGCCCGCGGCCGCGGCGAGGACCCGCCTGACGTACTGGAGGTGCTGGACCATCTCCTGGCGCCGATCTACATGCGCGTCCTGTTCGGCGCGGGGCCGCTCACCCCTGACTACCTCGACGGGTTGGTCGACCGGTTGCTCGCCTGATCCGGTCCGTCGCGCTGTGGAACAGCCGCAACCTGTCGACCGCCGTCGACGAGCTACGCCCCCGTCACTACTTGTTCGGGAACGGGATGCCGAGTTGGTTGCGGGATGACGTTCGTTATCCGGCAAGAAAGCGATCAACAACGTAGCGCGAGCTGGGCACGGGCTCGCGCGCTGGTTGCTGATCACTTTGGTGCTCTTCGCCGTCTCTGGGCTGCTGTACGCGGTGTGATGCCGTGCGCTGAGAAGGGGCCGCGGGCGACGAAACCCGTGATGACCGCCAGCGCCGCGACACCGTAGGCGGCCGCCCCCGGGCTCAGGTAAGAGATCGCACCGGCCAGCGGGATGCCCAGCCATTCCCAGCGGCCGTCGAGAGCGACGAGTGCGACGACCAGCAGGGCGTACCAGGAGTATCCCGGCGTGAAGACGAGGAAGGCCGTGCCGGTCACCACCAGGGCTCCACGCCACGGCCGGTGGGCATCGCCCCGGCGCAGCACGAGCAGGGCCGTGGCCGCGAGAACGGCGAGGGCGGCAGGCAGGGCCCACGAGCCGGGCAGGATCAGGCGCAGCACCGCGTAGCGGCGGTCGCCGCCGGTGTCGCTGTAGCCCTCCTCGTTCAGGTAGCCGAAGAAGTAGCCGAGGACGGATTCGCGGGACGCCAGCACGTACGGCAGATAGGCGAGCGCCACGACGAGCAGGGCAGGCCCGAGGACCTTCGAAGCATCCAGCGCCCGCCGCCACCCGGAAGGCCCGCCTCTGGACAGCAGCCCGGAGAGCATCCCGGGCGCGACCGCGGCGGGCAGGAGTTTGACGGCGGTGGCCGCGCCGAGCAGCAGGCCGCCGCGGACCTTGTGCCCGCTCACGGTGATCAGGGCGATGACGGTGAGCAGGACGCCGAGCGCGTCGACATGGGCGTTGTTCACCGCCTCGATCGGAACGGCGGGACACCACGCCCACCAGGCCGCCCGCGCGGGAGCCGTGGGACGGAGGGCGGTCAGGAGGGCGAGGGACGTCCCCAAGGCCAGCAGCGCTCCGCCGATCTGGAACGGCTTGTGCCGTGACCCCGCGGGGGAGAGCCGGTGCACGGCCAGGAAGTACGCCTCCGCCAGCGGCGGGTAGATCGTGCGGACGGCGGGGCGGTTGATCCGCGTGCACGATCGGGCGCCGTCGCGGAACGGTATCGGGTAGCGGTCCGGGCCGTCGCAGCCGGCGCCCTCCGGGAAGAGCCAGCGGTCGCGCAGCGGTGCGAGCGCGGGGTCGGCCGGGGCGTGGTCATAGGGCGAGACGCCCGCCGCCTGCACGCGGCCGTCCCAGGCGTACCGATAGGAGTCGGTGCTGGTGGTCGGCGGCGCGAGGAGCCCCGTGGCGGTCACCGCGATGCCTCCGGCGACCACCAGGAACGCCGCCTCACGCCCTGGCACCTTGTGCAGGGCCCACGCCGCCGCGGCGAAGAGCGCCCACGCGAGCGCGTACCGCCAGAGCAGGCCGGCGCGATCGGCGTGGAATGATCCCGCGCCGATCGTCAGTGCGAGCACGCAGATCAGGGCGAGGAGGAGCACAGCCACGCAGGCGAGACGGCAGCTGATGAGGTTGCGCATCTTCCCTCGCCGTGCTGGAACCGATCCTCGATACGAGTGGTCAGGCCGGCGGAGCGGTGGCGAACTCCTTCATCCCCTCGGCGAAGCCGATCCGCGCCTGAAAACCGAGCTCGACGGCCGCCCGGTGCGGCGAGGCCACGATGTGGCGCACGTCGCCCAGCCGGTACTCCCCGGTGGTGACCGGTTCCGGTCCACCCCGCTGCGCCGCCAGGGCCGAGGCCAGCTCCCCGACGGTGTGGGGCTCGCCGCTGGCGATGTTGTAGACGGTCAGCGTTCCGGGCTCGCCGGTGGTGAGGGCGGCGACGTTGGCTTCGGCGACGTCGCGTACGTGTACGAAGTCGCGCGTCTGCCCGCCGTCCTCGAACACGCGCGGGGCATGACCGGCTTCCAACGCGGACCGGAAGATCGCCGCGACGCCCGAGTACGGCGTGTTCCTCGGCATCCTGGGGCCGTAGACGTTGTGGTAGCGAAGGGCGGTGGCCGTGCCGCCCGTCTCGCGCGCCCAGTTGGCGGCGAGCTGCTCCTGCGCCAGCTTGGTGGTGGCGTAGGCGTTGCGCGGGTCCGTCGGCGCGTCCTCGCCGATGGCGGTGAAGGCCACGGCTGCACCGCAGCGGGGACAGCGGGGTTCGAAGGACCCTTGCGCCAGGTCCGCGGGGGAGCGGGGGCCGGGCCGTACCCGACCGTGCCGGTCACAGTCGTAGGCGCCCTCGCCGTAGACCACCACCGAGGACGCCAGTACCAGCCGCCCGACGCCGTGCTCCGCCATCGCCGCCAGCAGCACGGCCGTGCCGTACACGTTGACCGAGGCGTAGTCGGGCAGGTCCGCCACGTTCACGCCGAGCCCGACCTTGGCCGCCTGGTGCACGACCGCATCGGTCCCCGGCAGCACCCGGCCGAGTACGGCCGGGTCACGAACGTCGTCGCCGGACCGGAGGTCGAGACCGGCCACCTCGTGGCCGCCCGCCTCCAACGCCTCGACCACATGACTTCCGATGAACCCCGCCGCACCGGTCACCAGCACCCGCGTCATCGCGACGCCCCGATCCCGGCGAGCGCGGCGGCGTAGCGCGACCCCGGAACCAGCGCCGCCACCTCGATCGCGTCCGTGATGGTGTCCACATCGGTCAGGCACGGCATCAAGGCGACGCTCATTCCCGCCTCCCTGAGTCTTCGCAGCTGGATCTCGCCGGTGGTCGGCTCCGACATCGGCACGCCGAGCAGCAGCGCGGCGTCGGGTACGCGCAGCCCGAGCAGCCAGAAGCCGCCGTCGGCCGCCGGGCCGAGCACCGCGTCGTGGTCGGCGAGCAGCGACACGGCCTCGGCCAGCAGGCCGACGGACACCTGCGGGGTGTCAATGCCGATGAGCACGATCGGGGCGGGCGACAGCCGGTGGGTGTCCTCGAAGGCCGCGGCCAGGCGTTCGTCCAGACCGTTTCCACGCTGCGGGAGGACGGTGAAGCCGCTGGGAAGCCAGGCTCCCGGAGCGCCGTCGAGGGCGAGCACGCGATCGACGCCGGGGACCCGGGTGACGGTGAGCAGCGTGTCCTCCAGCGCGGCGGCGGCCAGAGCGGCGGCCTCACCAGCGGTGAGAGGCGGAACGAGCCGCGTCTTCACCCTTCCCGGCACAGGTTCCTTCGCGATCACGACGATCTGCGCACGCGGGCCGGCGTCCGCGCTGTCCGCCGGACTCACGCGGCTCCATCCTGGTCGGCCAGGACCCGGCGCATGTCGCTGATGGCCTGTAGCGTGCCGCGCAACGTGCCGGTCACCTTCGACCTGCCCTCGCGGGGCAGGTAGTCCACCCGTGCCTCGTGGATCCGCCAGCCCGCCGCCCCGGCGCGCAGCACCATCTCCAGCGGATAGCCGAACCGCCGGTCGACGAGCCCCAGCCCGATCAGCTCGACCCGCCCGCACGCCCGCATCGGTCCCAGGTCGTGCAGCGAGGCACCGGTGCGGCGGCGCAGCCTCCGGGCCAGTACGGCGTTGCCGAGCCGGGCGTGCACCGGCCACGACGCGCCCGGCCGGAGGACACGACGGCCGAGGACGAGGTCGGCCGCGCCGGCCACGACGGGCCTGCTCACCCGGGGCAGTTGCGCCGGGTCGAGCGAGGCGTCGGCGTCCATGAAACACACGACGTCCGAGGCGGCGGCCAGCAGCCCCGCATGGCAGGCGGCGCCGAACCCACGCTGGAGCTCGCACACCACCGTCGCGCCGAGCTCGGCCGCGATCTTCGCGGACCCGTCGGTGGAGCCGTTGTCGACCACGATCGGGCGGAAGCCGTCCGGCATCCGCCCCAGCACCCACGGAAGAGCCGCGGCCTCGTTCAGGCAGGGCAGCACCACGTCGATCTCCACGCCGCAGACGCTAACGCGGCACCTCGGTCCGCACCCTCGTGAAGAGGCTCGCCTTTCCGAGAAATGACCAGCTCAGAGCCGTCACAAGGATCGCGAGACGATCGACGGCGCAAATCGTGACCAGGACCAGAACGTGATCTCCGGCCTGCGCGGCTCCCCGGCAACCGCGGGCCATCGATCGTGAAGTGGCGGCTGATCGTGGGTTTGTGAGAAGGTTGTCGCCTGCCGGTCGGGGCGATTGAGCCTCGCACTCATCGCGCGGCGACCGCCTTCGAAGGCTGGCTGGAGACGTTCCCCGGCCCTTGGCAAGGGTAGCTGCGCTGTTACGTGTGGCGGGACGGCGACGACCGCCGTGTCGGGGAGACGAGTCCGCGTCCTGATGCTCCCCGTCACCCGGTCGCCGCACGGCGTTCACAGGGGCAAGGATCGAGTGCACGGAAGTCCTTCGAGGAGATGACCGGCAGCAGGGGTGTGGGAGTTTGTGAGGAGTCGGCTATGACCATGAATGCAACCGGCGGCGAGGCCACCTTCGCCGATCTTGGGCTCCGAGCCGAGATCCTGGATGTGCTGTCCGCTCTGGGTTATGAGGAGCCCACGCCGATCCAGAGCGAGGCGATCCCGCCGTTGGTGGAAGGGCGTGATCTGCTCGGGCAGGCGGCTACGGGCACCGGGAAGACCGCCGCCTTCGCGCTGCCCGTGCTCCAGCGCATGCCGCTCCCCGGCAGCGGCTCCGGGGTCGCGACGCTGGTGCTTGTGCCCACGCGTGAGCTGGCCATCCAGGTCTCGGAGGCGTTCCATCGGTACGGCCGGATATTGGGGACCCGCGTGTTGCCGATCTACGGCGGAGCGCCCATCGGCCGCCAGTTGCAGGCGCTCAAGCGCGGGGTGGACGTCGTGGTCGCGACACCGGGACGGGCCCTCGACCACATCGGCCGGGGAACGCTTGACCTGGACGAACTGCGCACCGTTGTGCTGGACGAGGCCGACGAGATGCTCGACATGGGGTTCGCCGACGACATCGAGGAGATCCTCGCGGCGACTCCGGAGGATCGCCAGACCGTGCTGTTCTCCGCGACGCTTCCGCCCCGCATCGACGGGATCGCCCGCCGTCACCTGCGCGAGCCGGTACGGATAGAAATGGGGCATGCGGCGGCGGGGAAGGACGAGGCGACGCCGCTGGTGGAGCAGAGCGCCTACCTGGTCGCCAGGGCGCACAAACCCGCCGCGCTCGGCCGCCTCCTCGACATCGAGGCGCCTGCGGCCGCGATCGTGTTCTGCCGCACGCGTGAGGAGGTCGACCAGCTCACGGAGGCCATGAACGGGCGTGGCTACCGTGCCGAGGCGCTGCACGGTGGCATGGAGCAGGAGCAGCGCGATCGGGTGATGTCGCGGCTGCGGGGCGGGACGGCCGACTTGCTCATCGCGACCGACGTGGCCGCGCGGGGTCTCGACGTCGAACAACTCACCCACGTGGTCAACTACAACGTTCCGTCCGCGCCCGAGGCGTACGTGCACCGCATCGGCAGGGTGGGCCGCGCCGGCCGCGAAGGGGTGGCTCTGACGCTGGTGGAGCCACGTGAGCACCGCATGCTCAAGGCGATAGAGCGGGTGACCAGGCAACGGATCTCGGTGGAGAGGCTGCCGACCGTCGCCGACCTGCGGGCGCGCCGGATGGAGCTGACCCGTGCCGCGCTGGAGGAATGCCTTCTCCAGGACGACCTCGAGCCCTTCCACGCCGTGGTCGAGTCGCTCACCGACGAGTTCGATCTCATGGAGGTGGCGCTCGCCGCCGTCAAGCTGGCGCACGAGTCCAGCGGGGCCGGGCTCGACATGGAGGAGATCCCCGAGGTGGCTCCGCGAACCGTGGACCAGCGGCGCGGGGGGCGGGAGGCCGCCACGGACGGCCAGCGACCCGGTCGCGCGCCGTCGGGCGGAATGGTACGCCTGTTCTTCAATCTGGGACGCAGTGCGGGAATCCGCCCACAGGACCTGGTCGGCGCGATAGCCGGCGAATCGCGCCTGAGCGGACGCGACATCGGCGCGATCGAGATCGCCGACCGGTTCTCGCTGGTGGAGGTGCCACAAGCCGCGGCCGACGAGGTGATCGACGCCCTCCGGCGAAGCACGATCAAGGGAAGGCGACCGACCGTCCGCCGCGAGCGGGAGACGCGCGGCAGACGAACACGATGATCCGCGGCTCGTCGAAGGCGAGCGTGGACGCGGGCGGTCGACCCTGAGGACCTGGCAGGACGGGGTCGACCACCGTGCGGCAGCTTGGCCACGGAGCAGGTGAACGGCCTGCCGGCAGAGCTCACTGAGCAGGCCACCGGCCGGAGGCCATGCCCCGAGCCGAACGCCCACCCGCTCCTGGATGGCGAGCTCGCCGGTGCTTTCGCTGTCCCGGGCCTTGAGCCGCCATCGTGATGGAGCCGTTGAGGGGCCTCCGGCACGAAGGGCCGGCTGAGCCTGAGGCGAATGCCAGGATGCGGACGCCGCTCAATCCATCTCAGGGACCACGGCATCCCGTGGCGGGGCGTGAGACGCTAGATGGCGTGGGCGGGGGAGCTGATCGCGACCATGGACCTGGCCGACACCGTGCTGCCGGACGTCTGGGAGAGCCCTGTCACCGTCACAGCTTGACGAGCTTGGGATACGGCGCGGTGATCCGCCGTGTCTCCGCACCGAAGTCGACGAGAACGGCGACGTCCTCCTCGACCGCGATGACCCGGCCGAGGCCGTATTTGTCGTGGCTCACCTGGTCTTGCACGGCGAACTGCTCGACTGGGGGCGGAGCAGTTTCGGGAACTTTGAAGGGACTTCCCGGCAGGCGTCGCCGGGCCCCGGCTTGATTAGGCCTCATTGGAACCAGTATGGGCCCTGTTGAGGAATAAATCGACTTCTGTCCAAAACGCCCTGCTCTCCTGCGATGAGTGCTTTCGCTGGGACGTACGTGGTCCCCGCCTGCCCTCTGCCTGGACTCGGCGGCGGGGACGGGAACAGAACGGGCCGGCCTGCACGGGGTGCGGACCGGACCCGTTCCGCGACACACGTCAGGTCAGGCGGCGACGATGTTCTCCGCCTGCAGGCCCTTCTGGCCCTGGACGACGTCGAAGGACACCTTCTGCCCCTCGACCAGCTCACGGTAGCCGCCGTTGGCGACGATGTTGGAGTAGTGCGCGAAGACGTCGGCGCCGCCGCCGTCCTGCGCGATGAAGCCGAAGCCCTTTTCGGAGTTGAACCACTTCACGGTTCCGGTTGCCATGTCGATCTCCTTCGGATGCGTGCATAACGTATAGAATTCGCACCGCGCGAATCCCGCGTCGCCGTAATGAGCCCATCCGGAAATGACCGGCAAACAAAAACGCGCCTGGAGATCATACTCTGCCAGACGCGCACAAAGTCTTTATGGGTACCACAATTACAACTACCCGAAGCCTAGCACACGGGCGGCATCACCTCACCCCGGGTGCCAGGGAGGGCCGCGGAGGTGGCCTCGTTCGCCGCGACCGGCGGTCGGGGAGATCCTTCACACCACGATCGGCAGGGTGCGGTCCAGGCCGGTGATGTGCAGCAGTTTGGTCATGAACGGGCGAGGGGCGGCGAGGGCCAGGCTGATGCCCAGCCGTCGGGCGCGCTGCTGGATGCCGACGATGACGGCCAGGCCGGAGGCGTCGCAGAAGGAGACCGCGGACAGGTCGAGGACGAGCAGGCTGCTGCTGGACTTCAGGATGTCCAGCAGCCGCGAGTGCAGCTCTGGGCTGGTGAACATGTCGAGCTCACCCGACAGGCGGATGGTGGTCGGCTCTGACGGATCGGCCCTGCCGAGCGGGAAGGCGTCGACCACTGCCATACGATGCTCCGATCGAGGAAGGGGTACGGGCTGCTGCGGATCGGCTAGACCGGTCACCTGCGGGACGGGTGTGTCTTGTGGGTTGTGGGGGGTGATACGGCCGCCCTCGTTCTCCCACTCGGCCAGTTCGTCGGCCTGCGGCATGTCGGCCGGCCGGTGAGCGCCGGGCGAGCGCGCCGTCGGGCTGGGTCCGGCGTCGAACGCCAGGACCAGGAGCATGAGCATGACAGGCCGGGCGATCAGGCGGGGATCGGACCTGTGGATCCGTCGGCCGCAGGCTTCGGCATGCAGCATGATCCGGCTCGGTCGCCGGTGGACCGCGGTGTCGCGAGAGCGTGGCCACCACGTTCCGCCTCTGGTGCCGCGCCGGAAGGGCCGAACCGCAGAGTCGATCGCGGGGGCTGCGCCGGCGGCGGCGCTCAATGGTGGACGACGCAGTGGAGATGTCATGATCGTTGGCCCGTCTGGGCCTCCGCAAAAGCCCGAGTAAGGTCCATCGCCGGGGGCCGACGCCGACCTGACCGCCAACGCACGAAATGTCCTCGGTGGCTTCAGACTATATGTTGCTTCCGTATTTACTTCATTTCAGAAGTAAAAATCCGCCATGATTCCACATCTGAGCTCGCGGCCACCCTGGCCATACCTGCATGGGCGACTTTGCCGGGCCGCGCCTGCTCGTCATCGACGAACTGGGCTACCCCGCCCCTGCCGCAGTGCCACCTGACAGCCGGCACGATCTTGACCACCGACGGCCGCCGCCATGCTCCCCACGGGTGGAAATCCGGTGGCGGGCGCGGGGATCAAGGGTTGATGATGCGATCATGCAGACGGCGCATCCCACCATCGCGCCAGATCGCGAGATCGCCTGCGACGAGTCGGGCTGGGAGGGCGCCAACCTCGTGGCCGGGAGCTCGGAGGTCATCGCGTACGCCAGTGTGCGGCTGAGCGTCGACGCGGCCACGGAGTGCCTGCGCGAGCTCGGCGGTCGCACCGGGCACCTGAAGCGGGAGTACAAGGCGTCGCATGTGCTCCGCGCTGATCGACGGTCCACGGTGACGAGTCTGCTCGGTCCGGCCGGGCCCATCCACGGCAATGCCTTCGTCCATCTCACCGAGAAGGCCTACTTCGTCGTCGGCAGGCTCCTCGACCTCGTCCTCGGGCAGTCCGCGGACGTGGCGAGCGCCGGCGTCGACGCCGATCGGCGGCTCACCGGACTGGCGACCACGCTCAGCCGGGAAGGTCCCGAAGCGTTCGGCCGTGATCGGTGGCAGGCCTTCCTGGTCGCGTCCAACGCCGTCCTGCGGGCGTGGAAACCTCGGAACGTGCGTGAGCCCGTGGACGCGTTCGTCGATGTGGTCGAGACGCTCACCGCACGCGACGGAGGTGGTCGCGTGGGCGCGATTCTCGACGAGCTTCGACGGGAGAGATCGGTCGCCTACGCGGCGCGGGCCCAGCTCCTCGAGCACCGCGTCCTGCAACCGGCTCTGGAACCCCTGATCCCCGCCCTCGCCAGGACCATTCTGCATTGGAGCCGGGGCGGCGGGATCGACGTGTCGATCGTGCACGACGAGCAGTCCGCCCTGACCGAGCGGCGCATCCGGCGACTCGAACGGCAACTTCTGCGGCCCGGCCGCCGCCTCCGTTTCAGGCAGGTGGACTCGCGTACGGATCCGCGGGTCCAGGTGGCCGATGTGGTGGCCGGAGTCGCGCGGAGGCTCGCGGCCGACGAACTCCGCGGACGCGGGGACGCGGAACTCGGTGAGTTGCTGCGCGCCTACATCGATCCGGCCTCACGTTGGTGCGACGAACGGAGCTGGTCCCGCCTCGGCCCGACGCGCTGATCGGCGTCGCGGGTAGCTCGGCGGCAACGGACACATCGGGAACGGGGGCAGGCGACGATGCGAGGGACGACCCGGTTGAGGCAGTTGATCGGAGCCCCGGAGATTCTGGTGGCCCCCGGCGCGTACGACGAGACCGGCGCGCGGCTGGTCCAGGCGCTGGGTTTCCAAGCGGTCTGCCGATGATCGCCGACGGTGACACCGGCCACGGAAATCCGCTCAACGTACGGCGCGCGGTCCGCGAGTACGAGGCGGCCGGCGCGGCGGCGATGCACCGCCCGGCGCGACCCCGACTTCGTGATCACCGCCCGTACCGACGCGCGGACCACGATGGGCCTCGACGAGGCGCTCGATCGCGGCGCGGCCTACCACGAGGCGGGTGCCGACCTGTTGTTCATCGAGTCCCCCGAGAACGAGGGGGAGATGCGGCGCATCTGTGAGACGTTCCGCAGCCGGGTTCGGCCTCGACGAGCACGCCGTGCTGGAGCAGCGGTACCAGATTCCGGGATGAGGTCCGCGTCAGTCCAGGACCACGGCGGAACGCAGGGCGGCGCGGATGCAGCCGGCAGGGTCGCCGAGGTGGTAGATCCGCTCCGACGGCTCGATGCCGTCCAGGAACTCCTGGTAGCGGACGGCGTAGTCCAGGTGGGACAGCGGTTCGGCGATCGCGAGCGCTCGGGCCGGGTCGCAACCGGGTGCGTGAGCGGCCCAGGCCTGGATCCACGCCTCGGCGGCGGCGGGTCGTTTGGCGGGGGGAAGCCAGTCACGGGCCCGTATTCCGTCCAGCACCGGGTTGCCGAGGTGCGCGTCGGCGAAGTCCACCACGGCCGGCGGGCCGCCGTCGCTGCGCCAGTTTCCCGGGTGGAAGTCGCCGTGCACGACCGTGTCGGGCAGGCCGCACTCGGCCAGCATGGGCCACCGTTCGACCAGCTCGTACGCTCCCGCCAGCTCCTCGGCGGTCAGCTCGCCGCCCACGTCACAGGCGAGCAGGACGCGGACCCGGTCGGCGACGGCGGGTCCGCGCCGGTCCGGCAACCCGGGCGGGATCGCGTCCGCCAGCCGGGCCTGCGCGGCCGCCAGTCGCCGCACGGCGCTGTCGATGATCTCGACGGGGGCGTCCCAGCAGTCCTCGCCGGGAAGGTGCTCCAGCAGGACCCGCCCCGGTCCCGACGCCACGACCGTGGGAACCAGCCCTGGGTCCAGGGCCGCGAACCTGCCCATGACGGCGGCCTCGTCGGCGGCGAAGTGCGGCGTGGCCTTCAGCCAAACCGGCCCCTGGGCGGTGGGCAGGAGGAACAGTCCGGCCAGGTTCCAGGTCTTGCGTTGCCGGATCGGCCCGGTCAGCGGTCGCCCGGCCGTCCTCAGCGCGTCCGCCGCCCAGCCGAACAGCTCCCGCAGCCCGTCGATCCGCGCCCACGGCGCCCGCAGCCGCTCGGGCCTGTCCAGCACCGCGTGATCGGCGGGCAGCGGGGCTGTCAGCCGCCCGGGCGCGGGCCGCTCCAGCGCCTCGACGTGATAGGTCACGTGACCGTCGCGGCCGCCTTCGCCGCCGTCCACGTCCAACAGGCGCAGCACCAGCACGTCCACGCCGAGCGCCTGTCGCAGGTGCGCGACGACCGGCTCCACCTCGGCCCACCACGGCACCTCCACCGCGAACGGGCCGATGACACCGAGCCGCTCGTCACCCGAGGTCATCCATGCGCTGACTGTCCTGCTCATTCGCTCAGTGTGATCGCTCCCCGCGGCGGCCGCCACGGAATATCCGGCCGGTGCGGCACCACGTGAACCCGACGGTCTCCACGCTCGTCTGACCTCACTCGGTCACCGACCGGCCATCCAGCGGACTTTCCCCAATGTACGCGCGTTCATCGACGGGGTACAGTCTCGCCTACGACACCGATGAACGCGCGTTCATGAACGCCCACCACGACCCCGCACTGCGGGGCGGAACGGACGAAACGATGCGGAAGACTCTTGCGGCCGTGGTGGTCGCGGTCGCCGGCGCGCTGGTCGCCGGCGGTTGCTCCTCACCGGTCTCGACCAGTACGGCGGCCGGCTCGACCGGCACGGACAGCTTGGTCGTCTACAGCAACTCGGTCTCCGACGGCCGCGGCGACTGGCTGAAGGCGCAGGCGGCGAAGGCCGGTTTCGCCGTGCAGTTCGTCGACCTCGGCGGCGGTGACATCCAGAACCGGCTGCTCGCCGAGAAGAGCAACCCGATCGCCGACGTCACGTTCGGCCTCAACAGCGTCTACTTCGGCAAGCTGAAGGCGGCGGGCGTGCTGCAGAGCTACACCCCCGCCTGGTCCGGTGAGGTCGACGCCGCCATGGGCGACGCGGACGGGAAGCAGTTCTGGCCGATCGTGCGCGAACCGGTGATGCTGGTCTACAAGCAGTCGCTCGCCCCGGCTCAGCAGCCGGCGGACTGGCCGGACCTGTGGACGAAGCCGCAGTTCGACAAGCGCTACGAAGTGCCCAGCGCGCTCGGTGGCGCGACCGCGCAGACGGTGCTGGCCGGCATCCTCAGCCGCTACCGCGACGACGGCGGCGACCTCGGCGTCAGCCAGGCCGGCTGGGACGCGGTGAAGGCCTACTTCGCCCACGGCGCACCGGCTGTCACCGGCACCGACCTGTACGCGCAGCTGGCGGCCGGGAAGGTCGACGCCGGCCAGATGTGGCTGGCCGGCAAGGCCACCCGCGAGAAGCAGTACCAGGTCCAGACCGAGGCCGCACACCCCAAGATCGGGGTCCCGATGACGGTCCAGCAGGTGGGTCTCGTCGCCGGAACGAAGAAGGCCGACGCGGCGAAGAAGTTCATCGACTGGTTCGGCAGCGCCGACGTCCAAGGTGCGTGGTCGAAGAAGTTCTTCACCGCCCCGACGAACAAGGCGGCGGTCTCGAAGGCCGACGCCGACGCGGTCCGGATCACCGACTCCTTCACCGCCCAGGCGATCGACTGGACGTTCGTCACCCAGCACCTCGACCAGTGGGTCGAGAAGGTCGAACTCGAGTACCTCAGCAAATGATCACCTTCGACGATGTCACCGTGCGGTTCGGCGGCTTCGAGGCGCTGCCGTCGTTCTCGCTCCGGATCGAGGCAGGGGAGTTCTTCACCCTGCTCGGGCCCTCGGGCTGCGGCAAGACCACCGCGCTGCGCGTACTGGCCGGGTTCGTCGAACCGGCGGCCGGCGACGTCCTGGTCGACGGCCGCACCGTGACCCACGTGCCGAGCGGCAGGCGGGAGATCGGCATGGTGTTCCAGAACTACGCGCTCTTCCCGAGCATGAGCGTCCGCGACAACATCGCCTTCGGCCTGCGGGTCAGGAAGCACCCGCAGGCCGAGGTCGACCGCCGCGTCGCCGAGATCGCGGAGCAGGTCGACCTCTCCGCCGCGCAGCTGGCCAAAGGCGTCGCCGAGCTGTCCGGCGGGCAGCAGCAACGCGTCGCGATCGCCCGGGCGCTGATCATGCGGCCGAAGGTGCTGCTGCTGGACGAGCCGCTGTCCAACCTCGACGCCAAGCTTCGCCAGCAGCTCCGAGGCCAGTTGAAGGACCTGCAGACCCGGTTCGGCATCACGACGGTGTACGTCACTCACGACCAGGAGGAGGCCCTGTCGATGAGCGACCGGATCGCGGTGCTCGACCACGGCCGGATCGAGCAGGTGGGATCGCCCGAGGAGATCTACCAGCAGTCGGCGACCGAGTTCGTCTGCACCTTCATCGGCCAGGTGAACAAGCTCAGCGCCGAGCTGGTGAAGGAGCTCGCCGCGCGGGGCGCCGATCGGCTCGACCCCGGCAAGGCCTCGTACCTGCGGATCGAGAAGATCGGCCTCGACCGGCCGGGGGCGGGAGTCTCCCTCCCCGGCACCGTCACCGGCCGCGCCTTCCACGGGGCGCACACGATGTACCGGGTACGCACGGAGCATGACGTGCTGCAGGTGATGCAGAGCGACGGCCGCCTCGACGCGGGTGACCAGGTCGACGTCGTCATCGACCCGGAGTCGGTGCTGCAGTATCCGGTGCTGCAGTATCCGGTGGCGGCCTGATGAGAGGCCGGGTCCGCTCGCCGTGGTTCGTGGTGGCCGCGGCGGTGCTGCTGTGGTTCATCGCCGCGTTCCTGATCTATCCGAACGTC
The DNA here is from genome assembly GCF_040605375.1 of Nonomuraea sp. NPDC005650. Taxonomy (NCBI): domain Bacteria; kingdom Bacillati; phylum Actinomycetota; class Actinomycetes; order Streptosporangiales; family Streptosporangiaceae; genus Nonomuraea; species Nonomuraea sp. NPDC005650. The sequence goes on along the minus strand of NZ_JBEXCR010000017.1, from coordinate 244,826 downwards.
GTCACGCTGCACGAGATCTTCTTCCCCGGCGGCTCGTTCAGCACCCGAGCGTTCGAGCGGCTGTGGTCCTCGCAGCGTGCCGTCGACTCGCTGCGCAACAGCTTCCTGCTGGCGCTCGTCCTGTCGGTGACCGTCAACGTCGTCGGCGTGTTCGTCGTACTGGTGACCCGCTACCTGGCCGTACGTGGTGCCCGCCTGCTCTGGCTGGGCTACGCGACGACACTGGTGTACGGCGGCGTCGTGGCCGTCTCGGGCTACAAGTTCGTGTACGGCGAGGGCGGGCTCGTCACGCGCCTCCTGCTGTCGGTGTTTCCCGGTGCGGACCCGGGATGGTTCTCCGGGATGCTCGCGGTCGTCGTGGTGATGACGTTGACCGGCACGGGGCACCATCTGCTCTTCCTGTCCGCCGCGCTGGCCCGGATCGACCAGCAGACCGTCGAGGCCGCCCAGCAGCTCGGCGCCTCGCCCTGGCGGATCCTGCGGCAGGTCGTGTTGCCGGTGCTCAGGCCGACGCTGTTCGCGGTCACGACGCTGACCTTCCTGGGCGGACTGGCCGCGTTCGCCGCGCCGCAGGTGCTGGGCGGCCGGGAGTTCCAGACGATCACCCCGATGATCCTGACCTTCGCCGGGATCCCGACCTCGCGGGACCTCGCGGCGACACTCGCGCTGATCCTCGGGGTGGCGACGCTGGTGCTGCTCACCGCCCTCAACCGGCTGGAGGCGGGCGGGACCTACTTCTCGGTCTCGAAGGTGCCGGCGACCTTGCGGAAGCAGCGCATCACCAACCCGGTCGCGAACGTGGTCGTGCACGCCTGCGCCTACCTGTTGTTCGCGGCCTACGCCGTACCGCCGCTGCTGATCGTGGTCTTCTCGTTCACGGACGCGGCGACCATCTCGACGGGGCGGCTGAGCGTGGACGGCTTCACCCTGGCCAACTACCAGCGCGTGCTCACCGACGCCACGGCGTACTGGCCCTTCGTCGTGAGCATCGGCTACGCGACGGTGACCGCGGTCGTCGTCATCGCGATGATGCTGTTCGTGGCGCGGGCGCTGCAGAAGTTCGTCAATCCCGTGACGATCGCGATCGAGTACCTGCTGCACATCCCGTGGGTCCTGCCCAGCACGCTGCTCGCACTCGGGCTCGTCATTACCTACTCGGCGCCGCGGCCGATCATCGGCGGCGTCGTCCTGACCGGCACGGTCAGCCTCCTGGCGATCGGCTACATCACGGCCAAGATCCCGTTCACCCTGCGGCTGATGAAGGCCGCGTACGCCGGGATCCCCGACTCGCTGGAGGAGGCCGCGTCCATCCTCGGCGCCGGCCGGATGCGCACCTACGTGCGTGTCCTGGTGCCGTTGGTCCTGCCCGTGGCGGCGGCCGTCACGGCCCTGAACTTCACCGGCCTGCTCGACGACTACGACCTCGCCGTGTTCCTCGCCCACCCGCTCTACCAGCCGCTCGGCATCACCATCCAGAACGCCACCCAGAACCAGGGCAACGCGGACGCCACCGGACTGACCTTCGTGTACGCCGTGCTGCTCATGCTCGTCTGCACCGTCGCGATGTGGTTCGTCTACGGCCGCAACAGCAGGAGTCGAGGGTGAACCACTCCATCACCACAACCAGGGGGTACTACTTGTTCGGCCGGCCGCAGTACAAGGAGATCAACGCGCTGCTCAACCAGGCATTGGCGGAGCGCACACCGCTGATCGCCGTACACCGGGGCACCGGGCTGGGGAACATCCCCGAGAACACCGCAGAGGCGGTCGAGACCGCCCTGGTCGAGGGGGCCGACATGGTCGAGATCGACCTCGTCGAGTCGACCGACGGGGACTTCTTCCTCTTCCACGACGGCATGGAGCGGCAGGCCTTCGACCGCGACGTCGACCTCCGGGCGCTGTCCACCGCGGAGATCCGCGCGCTGCGGTACCGATGGGTGCGCGGCGACGCCGGGGTGAGCGAGCTGGCCGACGTACTGGAGCGCTTCCGCGGCGACGTGCTGTTCAACGTGGACCGGTCGTGGTGGTACTGGGATCGCCTGCTGCCGTTCGCCGACCGGTTCGACCTGGCGGGACAGCTGGTCTTCAAGAGCCCGGTGGAGGAGGTGTGGCTCGACAAGCTGCGACGGCATCCGGTCAAGTACCCGTTCGTTCCGATGGTGCGGACCCGCGCGGACATCGACGCCGTGCTCCACGACCCCGACCTGAACCTGGTCGGCGTCGAACTGCTGGCCAAGAACGAGACGGACGAGCTGGCCCGGCCCGAGCTGATCGACGAGCTGCACGGCGCCGGTCTGGCGTGCCTGCTGAACGCGATCAACCTGTCCGACGGCGTCCCGCTCTTCCACGGCCGCGACGACCACACCTCGGTCCTCGGCGATCCGGCCGAGGGCTGGGGGTGGCTGATCGCGCACGGCGCGGACATCATCCAGACCGACTGGCCCGGCCTGCTGTGCCGGTACCGGGAGGAAACGATCGGGATCGTCCGTCGTGCGCACCGGCGCCGATAGGATCCGCGGGTGGGATCAGGTGAGGCGGCCAAGAGCAGGCGCCGATCGTCGAAGCCGCAGTCGCAGTCGCCCCTGAACGTGACGATGATGGCGGTCGCCGCGGAAGCGGGTGTCTCCCGGGCGACCGTGTCACGGGTGTTCCACGGCACCACCCCGGTCGCGCCGAGCACCCGCGACGCGGTCCATGCAGCGGCCGAGCGGCTCGGGTACATCCCGAACGAGATGGCCCGATCGCTGGCCGCCAGCAGCTCGGACATCATCGGCCTGCTGCTGCGCGGACCGAGCAATCCGGCGTACGGCCTGCTGTTCAGCGAGCTGCAGGCCGAGATCAGCCGGCTCGGGCTGCAGATGATCACCGTCGCCCCGTCGCCGACCGAAGGCGCGAACTTCGAACGGCAGGCGCTCAACCGGCTGCTCGGCCTCCGGGTCGGCGGGATGTTCGTCTCCACCGGTGTCATCCGGACCGAGATGCTCGAGCCGTTCCTGGACGTGGTGCCGGTCGTCATCATCGGACGGCCGGAGAACCACCCGCGGATCTACAGCGTCTCCTACGACGAGAACGGCAACGCGACCCTGCTCGCGGACGCGGTCGCGGCGCAGGGCCACCGCGACGTCGCCGTGGTGATCCCGAGTGCCGAGCTCTCCGTGGCGGAGAACCTGCGCGGCCGGGTGATGGCCCGGCGACTGAAGCAGCACGGTGTCACCGTGCACCGGATACCGTCGCCCACGTTCGGCGTCGTCGAGGAGGGCATCGCCGAGGTGATGGCGCTGTACGACGCCGGCACGATCACGGCGGCGATGTTCCCGACGGACCTGCGCCTGCTCGCCTTCCTGTCACACGCCCGCGCCGTCGGGGTCCGCACGCCGGAAGACCTGTCCGTCACCGGCTGCGACGGGGTCCTGCCCGGGGTGGAGCTGCTGGGCATCACCACGGTGCGCATCCCGGTCGAGCGGGCCGCCGTACGGGCCGCGACGGTGATGCAGTCGATGCTCGCCGAGCCGGACCGGGTCAAGATCGAACACGAACTGCTCCCCGGCACGCTGCTGCCCGGGCGCACGCTCGGACCGCCTCGACGCGGCACCCGTACGGCGGCAGGGCTCACGCGCTGACGTACTGGCCGGCGTAGGTCTCGGCGGGTGCGATGGGCGTGATGACGTCGATCAGGACGCCGTTGGGGTCGGCCACGATGAAGTGCCGCTGGCCGAAGTCCTCGCTGCGCAGCTCGAGCTCGGGTCGCAGCCCTTCACCGGCGACGAGCCGTTCCCATTCGGCGTCGACGTCCTCCACCTCGAAGTTGAGCAGCAGCCCGCGCACCGGCGCGCGATATCCCTCGGGCACCGTCGGATGGGTGTGGTCGAGCAGCGCGAGTTCGTACGCCAACGGCCCCGGCCGCCGCAGGCTGACATACCAGGCCGCCTCGAAGGTCGTCTCGAAGCCGAACAGCCGGGTGTAGAAGTCGTGGGACTCCGTCAACCGCGAAGTGCCGATGACCGGGTAGAAGCTGGTCAGCCTCATGAAAACTCCCTTTCACATACCGTCGGTATGCGAAGGTACGATATTGACGTACCATCGGTATGTCAATGGGACGGAATTCATGACCGACGGGGCCAGAGCCCGCCAGCGGGAGCAGACCAGGCGCACCCTGCTGCGCACGAGCCGACGACTGTTCGCGACCCGGGGCTACGCCGCGGTCGGCCTGGCGGAGATCGTGCACACCGCCGGGGTCACCAAGGGCGCGCTGTACCATCACTTCGCCGGCAAGGCCGACCTGTTCCGCGCGGTCCTCGAACAGGTGCAGCAGGAGGTCGCCCAGAAGGTGGCCGCGACCGCCGACGCCGAGGACGATCCCTGGGAGCAGTTGAAGGCGGGATGCCGCGCCTTTCTCATGGCGAGCACCGAACCGGACGTGCAACAGATCATGCTCATCGACGGCCCCGCAGTGCTCGGCTGGAGCGACTGGCGCGCGCTGGACGAGGCCGCTTCGGCCCGCCACCTGGCCGAAGCGCTCACCGTCCTCATCGAAGCGGGAATCATCAGGCCGCAGCCGGTCGAACCGCTCACCCACCTGCTGTCCGGTGCCATGAACGAGGCGGCACTGTGGCTGGCCAGGTCGACCGACCCCGGCGACCTGACCGACACCTGGACCGCGCTCGCACAGCTGCTCCAGGCACTACGCCCCGAGCCGACCTCCTCCGCCGCCGGAGCCCCGTCCGGGAACCGGAGCCCGAACGGCCCGGTTGATCAGTAGCCCGGGAAGACGCTGCGGAGCAGGTCGAGGTCGGCGGCGCCGGTCGCGGTCACCTCGCTGGGGGTGTACCTGGGGGCGAGGCGGCCGGAGACGAGCCGGAGCCAGGCCTCGGCGGGCAGGGCGATCGCGCCGTCGGGCTGCTCGGGAACGTCGAAGTCCACACTGATCGGCGTCTCCAGGCGCAGTGCGAAGACGGAGGCCGGCTCGGTCGTCGTGACCTGGAGGACCGCGCTCCGGCCGTCGAGCTGGTCCGCCTTGCCGAGCCAGGCCAGGAGGTCGGGCTTCCCGTGCAGGAGGGCCGCGCTCGCGTCCGGGGCCAGCGTGGCGTGCTCGTCGAAGCCGACGCGGACGTCCCACGAGTGCAGGGCGAACTCGTTGAGGCGCATTCGCGCCGCGGTCGCCAGGTCGACCGGTGCGGGCAGGAAGCCCAGGTCGATACGGAGCTTCTCGCGGGTGCCGGCGTCCAGCGACTCGTAGAAGGCGATGAGGGTCTGGCTCGTCTGGAGAAAGGCGTCGGCACGCTCCCGCCGGGTCCTGGCGTTCCACTTGTCCCAGACGGTCTGGTTGAAATCGGGGCCGGGGTGGGGCCGGTCGTCGAGGGCGGCCTGGAGGACGGCTCGCGCGATTTCAGCACCGCTGCCCAGGTGGCTGAGCACCTGTGAAATGTCCCAGTCGGCCGCGCCCGACGATCGGGCCAGGTCGTCGTCGCTGAAGCCGGACACCAGCCCGGCGAGGGTGTCGTGCCCGGTACGCAGTGCGGCTATGACCGTGTCGGCGTTGCTCATTCGTTCTCCAGAGGTTGATCGCCTGCAGGAATCCTTGCCGAAGCGGCGCACGCCTTCTGCCGTGAACCCCGCGTCGCACCGGGAAATCAACTTGCTTGAGCGCCAGAATATTTCGAAACAGCAGGGACGCCTTCCGCTCAAGATTCACAGGATGGCTGCCCTCAGATCGTCGGCCAGTTTCTCGGACGGGCCGGGGATGAACTCGAGGATGCTGCTGAGGGAGAACGCGGCCGCCTCAGGGGCGTCGCCGTCGATGGGGATGCCGGGGAGGTGCTTGGCGAACACCTCGGTGAGCGCCCGCCACACCTTCGGGTCCTCCGCGAGCGTCTTCAGGGAGGTGTCCATCGTGTACGGCTGCCGCGTGCCGAACCCCTCGGGCAGGCCGTAGCTCCAGGTGTGGCCGCCGCCGGAGATCTCGACGGTCTCTCCCGAGAACGGCAGCTCGACGAGCGCCTCCGTGCCGCCGGGGATGGCCACGTCCACGGTCACGAACGAGCCGGCGACGCGCCAGGCCACCCTGACCTCGCCGTGCACGGTCCAGTGGGTGAGCGCGGCACGGGTGAGGCCGCCGCCCGGCTTGGGCGCGATCCGCATCTTCCGGTAGCCGGGCTCGGCCGGTGACAGGCCGCCCACGGTCCGATGCAGCCAGTCGCAGACCGCGCCGAGGGCGTAGTGGTTGAGCGAGGTCATGCCGGTGGAGTTGAGCGTGCCGTCGGGCAGGACGGCGTCCCAGCGCTCCCAGATCGTGGTGGCTCCCATGGTGACCGGGTAGAGGAAGGAGGGGCAGCCGGTCTCCATCAGCATGAGGTAGGCCTCCTCCAGGTGGCCGGTCCGGCTGAGGGCCGGCAGCATCAGCGGGGTTCCTGCGAACCCGGTGGAGATCTTGAATCCGGCCTTGGCGACCAGCTCGGCCAGCCGCTTTCCGGCCTTCGCCTCCTGCCCGGGGTCGAGCAGGCCGAAGCAGACGGCCAGGGCGTAGGCCGTGGCGGTCTCCCCGGCGACGCGGCCGTTTCGCGTGACGTATTCGGCGCGGAACGCCTCGCGCACCCGGTCGGCCAGGTCGCTGAAATATCCGGCGTCCTCGGTGCCGAGGACGCGGGCGGTCTCGGCCATCTCGCGGGTGGTCCTGGCGAGGTAGGCGGCGGCGACCAGGTGCCGGTCGGTCTTGCCGCCCGCCGGGTTGTCTCCGGGCGCGTCGGGGTCGAGCCAGTCGCCGAACTGGAAGCCGCTGCTCCACAGGCCGTCGGCGTCCAGCCGGTTCGCCACGTCACGGGTGAAGGCGGCCATGGAGGCGTAGCAGCGGCGCAGGATCCCGGCGTCGCCGTACTCCTGGTAGAGCGTCCACGGCAGGCTGACCGCCACGTCGCTCCACAGGGCGGTGGGGGAGGAGGGGGTGGACAGCACGTCGGGCACGACCCAGGGGACATAGCCCTTCGAACGCTGTTCGGCGGCCAGATCCTCCAGCCACGAGCCCAGGACCGCGCGCACGTCGTAGAGGAAGGCGGCGGTGGGGGCGAAGGCGTTGATGTCCCCGGTCCAGCCGAGGCGTTCGTCCCGCTGGGGACAGTCGGTGGGCACGCCCACGAAGTTGTCCCGCATCGACCAGACGGCGTTGGCGTGCAGCCGGTCGAGCAGCTCGTCGGAGGTCTCCAGCCAGCCGGTGCGGCGCAGGTCGCTGTGCACCACGACGGCCTTGACCTCGTCGTACGGGCCGTCGATCTCGGCGTATCGGAAACCGTGGAAGGTGAAGCGCGGCTCCCAGGTGGCCGTGCCCCCGGCGTGGATGTAGCGGTCGGTGGCCTCCGCCGTGCGCAGGGTCTCGGTCTCCAGCTCGCCGTCCTTCAGGAGCTCGGCATGCCGGATGGTCACGCGCCGGCCGGCGTCGCCGGTCGCGGTCAGCCGTATCCAGCCGGAGATGTTCTGCCCGAAGTCGACGATCGTCCTGCCGCCTTCGGTGACGGTCCGCACCGGGGAGAGCTCCTCGATCCGCCTGATCGGATCGGCGACCGTGGGGACCAGCGTGTCCGGATCCCACGCGAACGGCTCCACCAGGGACCAGTCGCCGGTGAATCCGGGCTCGCTCCAGCCGTACGGCTCCCGCCGCGCGTCAAAGGTCTCCCCGTCGTAGAGGCTGTTGGCCACCACGGCGCCGGTCCCGGAAGTCCAGCTCTCATCGGTGGCGATGACGACGGTCCGTTCGCCGAAGGTCAGCTCCAGCCGCATGAACAGCGCGGGCCGGTCCGTGTAGTGGCCGCTCCTGCCCTCGTAGCCGATCCGGCCCCTGGCCCAGCCCTCGCCGACGATGGCGCCCAGGGCGTTGGCGCCGGTGCGCACCAGGGAGGTCACATCGTGGGTGCTGACCTGCAGCCGGTGCCGGTAGGAGGTCCAGCCCGGCGCCAGCACCTCGTCGCCGACCCTGGTGCCGTTCAGGTACGGCTCCACGATGCCCAGCCCGGTGACCTGCAGCGTGGCCAGGTCGGGCAGGTGTTCGGCGGTGAACTCGCCGCGGAAGTAGGGCGCGCTACCGCCCGGCTCGATCGGGAACGAAGGGGCCACGAACATGCGGGAACTCCTTAGCGGACGGACTTGATACGCAGGATGATCAGGCCGCCCAGCAGGGTGCAGGCGGCCGCCACGAGATAGAGCAGGGTGTAGTTCTTCTCCGTGCCGCTCACGCCGACGGCCAGGAAGAGCGGGGCGATGAACGGCGCCGCCGACTGGGGAATGGAGGTGGCGAAGCCGAACACCCCCATGTAGCGGCCCGCGTTCGTCTCCCGCTCGGGCAGCACGTCCAGGGCGAGCGCCTGGTCGACGGCGGAGAACATGCCGAGGCCCAGCGAGGAGATGATCGAGCCGGTGAACAGCGGCGGCGCGGCCGACGACCAGGCCATGATCAGCGTGCCCAGCGCGTAGATCGCCCCGGCGGCCAGGACGAAGACCCGGCGACGGCGCAGCCTGTCCGACAGGAAGCCGCCGCCCAGGGCACCTCCGGCGGTGGCCAGCACGCCGATGCCGGAGACCGCCGCGATCGTGCCCGCCACCTCCTTGACGTCCACGCCCAGGCGCGAGGCGAAGAAGAAGGCGGTGAAGGTGGTGTTGAGCGTCAGGCCGAAGTAGAAGGCGAAGCGCCCCGCCCAGTTGAGCGAGAAGTCGCGATATTTCATGACTGGCCAGGTGTACTTCAGGAGCAGCGACTTCACGGTCAGCGACTCGGCCGGCGACAGCGTACGGCTGTCGGCCTCGTCGACCAGCCACACGAACAGGCCGACCGTGATCACGCCGACGGCTCCGGGCACCAGGAAGAGCAGCAGGGCGTCGCCCGCGAGGCCCCCCGCGAACACCACGCCCATGACGGGCGCGATCAGCGTCGCGAACCCGCCCAGCCCGGCGACCTGGCCGCGCTGCTCCTCGGGCAGCCGGTCGGCCTGGGAGTTGAGCAGGTTTCCGAACGCGGTCCCCCACCCGAACTGCGCCAGCACCCAACCGAGACCGAGGAGGAGCACGCTGGGGGCCAGCGCCATCACCAGCAGGGAGACGACGCCGAGCAGCATCCCGCCGAGGATGAACGGGCGCCGGCGGCCCAGGCGGGTGCGGGTGCGGTCGCTCAGCGTGCCGAACACGGGGCCGGTGAGGAGCGGGACGAGGGCGCCGACGCCGGTGATGTAGCCGAGGTACTCCTCGTGGCCGGGCGCGAGCTCGTTGACCCGGATGGACAGGGAGATGGCCAAGGGCGTGATGAACGCCATGAAGACCCCGAACTGCGCCAGGACCATCAGCCAGATGTAGCGGGGGCCGACCCTTGGCAGGACGGGGATTACCGGTGTGCTCATGAGACCCCACAGGTCGGAGAGGGGGAGAGATGTGTCCCGGATGTTAACCACGCGCTACTTACACGTGCAAGTAGATGAAAGGTCTCATTTCCCCCAAAGCGCGTCCGGCCGTCAGGCGGATTCGCGTTCGACCACGTGGATGACGTCGGCCGGAAGCAGGTCCAGGCCCGGGTCCTCCTCGTTCAGCGCCCTGAGCAGGGCTCTGGCGATGTGCTCACCGATCTCGCCGCTGTCCTGGGCGACCGTCGTCAGAGGAGGTACGGCGAAGCGTGCCGCGGGGATGTCGTCGGCGCCGATGACCGGCAGGCTCGTGCCGAGGACGCGCATTCCGGCCAGCAGCGCCAGGGCCACCTCGTCGTGATAGGCGCAGACGGCGGTCGGCACGCCTCGCCAGCTCGCCACCGCCTCGGCTGCCGACCCGGCATCCATGGCGATGGTGGAGACCACCGGCTCCGGCAGCCCGGCCTCAGCGCACGCCTGCGCCGCGCCCTGCGCCCGTCCTCGCCCCAGCGCGGCCAGGCGGGGGTCGTCGGGCAGCACGTAGGCCAGCCGCTCGTGGCCCTTGGCGATCAGGTGCCGGGCCTGCAGCCGGCCCACGCCGTTGATCCACAGGGTGTCGCTCACGTCGTATCCGGGCTGTTCGGACGGGGGCAGGACGGCCGGGATGCGTACCCGTCGCATGGCCTCCAGCTCCTCGGCGGTGAAGGGCCGCATGCCGAAGACGGCGGCCGGGCTGAGGGCGCTCCAGAGCCGGGCCAGCTCGTCGTCGTGGCCGGCGTGCACGTGGGTGATGAGCGTCAGCCCGGCCTCGCCCAGCACCTGCGCGGCTCGGTCGACCAGTGCCGCCATGGTGTGGCCCTGCGGCCAGTCGGGCAGCACGAACAGCGCCACGTCACTGCGCCCGCTGCGCAAGGTGCGAGCGGGTGCGTAAGGCGTGTAGCCCAGGCGGGCCGCGGCCTGCAGCACGCGCTGCCTGGTCGCCTCGGGGATGGACTGGCCGGGCGTGTTGTTCAGCACGAAGCTGACCGTGGCCCGCGACAGGCCCGCCTCCCGCGCCACGTCGACGCTGGTGATCCTGCGCTTTTTGTCTGCCACGCTGCCCTCGTCGCCGTTGCCTGGTTGCTGGGGAGATGTTAACGTCTGCGTGCTTCCAGGTTACACGTGACAGTGCTGCGGGCTCATGGTCACTGACTAACACGTGTAAGTCAGGAGGTACTGCCTCTGACCTGCGCCAACAACGGAAACGGAGTGAACACCTTCATGCAGCGACTCACCGACCGCCGCGTTCTCATCACCGGCGCCGCCTCCGGCATCGGGCGGGCCACCGCGCTGCGACTGCTGTCGGAGGGCGCCCGCGTGTTGGCCGCCGACATCGCCGAGGACGGCCTGAAGGAGACTCTGGCCCTGGCCACCGAGCAGGGCACGGCCGACCGGCTCACCGTCACCCCCATCGACATCGCCGACGAGAGCTCGGTGAACGAGGCGGTGCCGGCGGCGGTCGCCGAGCTCGGCGGCCTGGACGCCTTGGTCAACACCGCGGCGATCCTGCGCGGCGCGCACACCCACGACTGCTCGCTGGAGCTGTGGAACCGCATCATCACCGTCAACCTGACCGGCACCTTCCTGGTGACCAGGGCCGCACTGCCCGCGCTGCTGGAATCGGGCCGGGGCGTGGTGGTCAACTTCAGTTCCACCGCCGCCTTCTTCGCCCACCCCTTCATGGCCGCCTACTCGGCCAGCAAGGGCGGCATCGCCTCCTTCACCCACAGCCTCGCCCTGGAGTACTCCAAGCAGGGGCTGCGCGCGGTCAACGTCGTGCCCGGCGGCATCAGCAGCGGCATCACCGACAACATCGGCTCCCTCGTGCCCGAGGACACCGACTGGAACCTCTTCCTCAAGCTGACCTCCGCGATCAGCGACGGACTGCCCGGCCCCGAGAACGTGGCCGGGGTGGTCGCCATGCTCGTCTCGGACGACGGCGCGTTCATCACCGGCACCGAGATCCGCGTCGACGGCGGCGCCCACATGTGATCACGAAGCCCGACGTACCCCGTGCCCGCCCGTTCAGGTCGGAACGTCCATGCGTTGCGTGCCGATGACCGCCAGCAGGCGCAGCGCCTGTTCGGACGGTGAGCCGGGGACGGCGGTGTAGATCACGACCCGCTGGTCCCGGTCGGTGATGTCGAGAACGTCGCAGTTGACGGTGACCGGGCCGACCAGCGGATGCTGGAAGGTCTTCGTCATGGCGGGTGCGCCGGCCACGTCGTGGGAGTCCCACAGCCGGGCGAACTCCTCGCTCCCCTCATGGAGCTCACGCACCAGCTCGGCCACCTCGGGGTCGTCGGGGTAGCGGGCAGCGGTGGCGCGCAGGTGGCTGGCCGAGAGGCGGGCGAACTCGTCCGCGTCCGACACCCCGTACAACCGCCGTCCCTGAGGGTGCGGTCCGAGGAAGACGCGGCGCACCAGATTGCGGTCGCGCCGCGAGATGGCGGAGAAGTCCTCCATGAGCGCGGCCGCCAGGTCGTTCCAGGCGATGATCTCGTACATCGCGGACGTCACGATCGCGGCCGCCTGCGGCAGCCGCCGCAGCAGGTCGAGGATGCTCTGGCGCACCTCGCGCGAGGGCCCCGGCGCGGGGGCGGGCGGTGCGCCGGCGAGCTGGTGGAGGTGGTCGCGCTCGGCGTCCGACAGGCGAAGCGCCCGGGCCAGTCCGGCCAGCACCTCGTGCGACGGGCGTGGACCGCGGGCCTGCTCCAGCCGGGTGTAGTACTCGGTCGAGATGAAGGCCAGCTGCGCCGCCTCCTCACGGCGCAACCCGGGCGTACGGCGGCGCGGCCCGGCAGGCAGCCCCACGTCAGCGGGGGTGATCCGCTCGCGCCTGCTGCGCAGGAAGGCCGCCAGTTCTCGTCTGTCCATACCCTTAGCTTGCACGAATGTGCGCAGTTCAGGCATGTACCGGTTGTACCTGGATAAGCCCGGCGCACTGCCGCAGGCTCACTGTCATGCACAACACCATTCCCGCCGACGACACGTCCATGGGGCTGCTGGCAGGCAAGGTCGCCTTCATCACCGGCGCCGGACGCGGCATCGGCGCCGCCGCGGCGCGGCTGTTCGCCCGGGAGGGCGCCCGGGTGCTGCTCGCGGCCCGTACGGAGGAACAGCTGAAAGCGGTGACCGAGGAGGTACGGGCGGCGGGCGGCACCGCCGGCTACGTGGTGTGCGACCTGGCCGACCCGGCCGGTGTGCGCGCCGCCGTCGATCGCGTCGTGGACCTGTACGGCCGGCTCGACGTCGCCTTCAACAACGGCGCGACCATCACGCCGCCCGGCCCGATGGACCAGGTGGACGAGGCCGACTTCGACCTCCTCTACACCGTGAACCTCAAGGGCCCGTGGCTGGCCATGGCCGCCGAGATCGCCGCCATCCGCGCCACCGCGGGCACGGGAGCCATCGTCAACAACTCCAGCGTCGGCAGCCTGATGGGCAACCCCGAACTGCCCGCCTACGGGGCGATGAAGCGGGCCGTCAACAGCCTCACGGAGTCGGCCGCCATCACCTATGGCCCCGAAGGAATCCGCGTCAACGCGATCGCCCCCGGCCACACGTCGACCGAGATGATCCGTACGTGGGAGAGCCACTCACCCGGCCTCGTCGAGCGGCTCAAGGCACGGAACCCGCTGCGCCGCGCGGCCGATCCCGACGAGATCGCCCAGGCCGCCGCCTGGCTGCTCAGCGACCGCGCCTCCTACGTGACCGGCACCGTCCTCAGAGTGGACGGCGGCGCACGCGCCTGACCGCCGCCCCGTCCGCCGCCCCGTCCGGCGGCCGGCCCCGCGCTCCGGCATGACCTGGGCGGGCTCGGCCTCGCACCGAGCCCGCTCTCAGGGACGGACCTGTGTCACGTCATCAGCGCTGCAGTGTCAGCAGCCCCGGCCGGTAGGGCAGGAGGCCGTAGTCGCCGCCGGAGCTGGGGTTGCGTCCCTGGTAGAGCAACTGCAGATTGCAGGGATCGACGGTCATGGTCTGATCGGCGCCGGCGCGGACCAGTTCGCCGTGGCTGATGTCGTTGGTCCAGGTGGCGCCGCTGTTGGCCTTGCCGGCGAAGGGGTTGCCCTCGGTCGCGGCCTGCGGTGTCCACGAGCCGCCCAGGCTGGTGGCGGTGAACGAGCGGAAGTAGCGGCCCTGCGCGCCGATCGCCTCGACGAGCATGAGGTAGCGGTTCTGGCCCTGGAGCTTGTAGACCTGAACGGCTTCGAACAGGTTGTTCGTCGTGTCGCTCATGACCACCGTCGAGGTCGCGCCGAAACTGCCCGGGAAGTTCCCGATGGGCATGCTGGCGCGGTAGATCTTGCCGTTGTCCCCGGCGAAGAACAGGTACATGTTCGTGCTGTCACCGATGAGGGTCTGGTCGATGGGGCCTGTTCCGGAGCCGGAGATGCTTCCGGAGAAGAGCACCTGCTGCGATGACCAGCCGTTCGGGTTGGTGGGGTCGGTGGAGGTCCGGTAGGAGAAGGCGGTCCCGCCCCACTGGTAGGCGAGCACCCAGATGTTCTTCGGGGCGAAGTAGAGGAGCGTGGGCGCGACGGTGGAGGAGGACATCGTGTTCTGGCTCGCCGAGGCCATGTCGGACCAGTTGGTGAAGAGGCCGAAGTTCATCGAACCCCACCTCGTCCCCGTGTCGTGCGTTGTGGCGTAGACGAGATGCCTGCCGTTGTAGGGGGCGACGGTGAAGTCCTTGAGCGAGACCCACCCCGACTTCGGGGTCGCCAGCGGGCCGGTCGACGTCCAGCGGTACGCCGACGGTAGATCGCACGTACCGGGGGTGCCGCCGTCGACCCGGACGAGCTGCCACTGCTGGTTGGTGCCGTTCCAGTCGTCGTACTGGACGATGTTCGCGCCGTCGGCGGTGGAGGCGCCCTGGACCTCCAGGGCCTTGTTGCTGTGGCGCGAGATGAACCTCACATAGCCGTCGGAGCTGTCGGCCAGCCGCCACTGCTGGTTGGTGCCGTTGCCGTCGGCCCATTGCACGATCGCGCCGCCGTTGGCGGTCGAGAGGTTGTAGACGTCGAGCACCTTGCCGGAGTGGCGGGACTTGACGCGGTAGTAGCCGCCGCCGGAGTCGACGAACTGCCATTGCTGCTGGTTCTGGTTGTTCCTGGTCCACTGGGTGATGCGGCCGCCGTCGGCGGTCGAGAGGTTGTAGACGTCCAGGGCCTTGCCGCTGTTGCGGTTGACCAGGACGTACCAGGCGTTGGTGTCGACGGTGGCCGCGCTGGCGGGCTGGATGGCGACGAACAGGCTCGCCAATAAGGTGGCCACCGTCGCGAGGACGGCCAGGGATCTGAATTTCACGATGTGCTCCGATTCATCCGACTCGGACGAGTTGCCACTGCTGGTTGGCGCCGTTCCAGTCGTCGTACTGGACGATGTTGGCGCCGTCGGCGGTGGAGGCGCCCTGGACCTCCAGGGCCTTGCCGCTGTGCCGGCTGATGAGGCGGACGTAGCCGCCGCTGTCGGCGACCCGCCACTGCTGGTTGGCGCCGTTGCCGTCGGCCCACTGGACGATCGCGCCGCCGTTGGCCGTCGAGAAGTTGTAGACGTCCAGGACCTTGCCGGACAGCCGCGACTTCAGCCGGTACCAGCCGCTCTCCGAGCTGACGAACTGCCACTGCTGCTGGTTGCCGTCGTTGCGGGTCCACTGGGTGATGCGGGCGCCGTCGTTGGTCGCGAGGTTGTAGACGTCCAGGGCCTTGCCGCTGTTGCGGTTGACCAGCGCGTACCAGGCGGTGGTGTCGATCGGCGACGGGTTGGAGGAGCCGCCGTTGAGGGCGTCGAGGGTGGCGGTGTAGGCGGCCTTCTTGTTGCCCGACGCGTCGAACAGCAGGGGGTTCTCCCCGGTGCGCCAGGAGTCGCTGTCCCGGATGCCCCAGACGGTGATGCCGGTGCAGCGGGAGACCGCCAGGCAGGCGCGGGTCACCGAGGCGAAGATGCCGGCCTGGTTGGAGCCCTGGGCGACGTCGAGTTCGGTGATCTGGACGTCGACGCCGAGATCGGCGAAGCGCTGCAGGTTGGCCTGGTAGTCGCCGGGGAGCGAGGTGCCCAGGTGGGACTGGAAGCCGACGCAGTCGATCGGCACGCCACGCGACTTGAAGTCGCGGACCATGTTGTAGACGCCGGTGCTCTTGGCGTTGATCCCGTCGGTGTTGTAGTCGTTGTAGCAGAGCTTCGCGCCCGGGTCGGCGGCGCGGGCGGCCCGGAAAGCGGCCTCGATCCAGTCGTTGCCGGTGCGCTGGAGGATCGAGTCGCGCCGCCCGCCGCTGCCGCCGTCGGCGAAGGCCTCGTTGACGACGTCCCACGAGTGGATCTTGCCGCGGAAGTAGGTGGCGACCTGCGTGACGTGGTTGATCATGGCACTGCGCAGGGTCGAGCCGGACAGGCTCTGCGCCCAGCCGGGCATCTGCGAGTGCCACAGCAGGGTGTGACCGCGGATCTTCATGCCGCGCCCGCTCGCGTGGTTCACGATCCGGTCGGCGTTGGCGTAATTGAAGGAGTTGCGGGACGGCTCGGTGGCGTCCCACTTCATCTCGTTCTCGGCGGTGACCTGGTTGAACTCCCGGTTGAGGAGGTTCACGTAGGTCGAGTCGCCGAGCTTGCCTGCGGCGATGGCGGCGCCGAAGTAGCGTCCGCCGTGCTCGGCCGCCGATGCGCCCAACGTGGAGGCGGCATCCACCGAGCTGGGGAGCGCCGCCGACAGGCCGGCGACGACCAGCCCGGCGGCGAGGGCGGATAAGAGCCGTTTCATATGAGGTTCAGGCCTTTCTGGGCAGCCATATCAGGGGGTGGTGAGGTCGAAGCGGCGTACGGTCGCCGCGCCGCCGAGGGACTGGGTGGCGTAGTTGAAGATCCCGAAGCGGTAGCCCATGAAGAACTGCCAGGCGTTGTTCAACGTGAAGGCCGGGCCGAGGCTCACGAAGTTGCTGCCGTCGGTGCTGTAGGAGAAGCGGGCCTGCCTGCCCGAACCGGGCCTGATGTCGGCGTTGACCCGCAACCAGATCCGGCCGCCTGAGATGTTCGCGCTCGCCGCCTCGGTGCCGGTGCCGGTGGTCTGCCACGAGCTGTTCATGGTCAGCCCGTTGGTCATCACGACCCGGTTGACGCCGTTGTCGCGTTTGACGCCGATCCAGGCCGACTGGTCGCGCAGCATCGCCAGCCCGGCGCGGTCGCCGTTGGCCAGCTGCGAGTAGTCGAGCTCGATCGTCGCCGTCGACGACGGGCCCTGGATGCGGTGGGTCAGCGTGTTCCGGGCGTTGTAGAGGTCGTTGGTGACCGTCGCGGTCTCCAGGCGCAGGCCGTTGCCGGTGGAGAAGCGGCTGGTGTCGGGGTTGTGGTTCCACTCCCAGCGGGGCCCGAGGGTGACTGAGGTGAAGGTGTCGGGGCCGATCATGGGGGCCACGGTCCGGCTGGTCTGGATGTTCGGCTTCGGGTAGTTGACGCCCCACCCGCCGTTGACGGTCTGCACGGTCGGCCAGTCATTGGTCCAGGTGATCGGCGCGAGCGCGGGGACCCGGCCGCCGGGGTAGGCGTCGACGAACGACATGTAGTACCAGTCGCCGTTCTGGGTCTGGACGAGCCCGCCCTGGTGGGGGACGCCGCCGCCGGAGATGGGGCCGGGCATGTCGAGCAGGACCTGGCGCATCTCGTACGGGCCCCACGGCGACGTGGAGCGGAGCACGTACTGGCCGTTGGCGGGGCGGGTCAGCCAGATGTAGTAGTAGCCGTTGCGCTTGTAGAAGCGGGAGCCCTCCAGGGTGCCGACGTTGCTCGGAGTCTGGAACACCTGCTGCGAGCGCACCTGGCTGAGCCCGTCGGCCGAGAGCTGGGCCACGCTGATGGTGCCGTTGCCGTAGGCGACGTACATGGTGTCGTTCGTGTCGACCAGCAGGCCGGCGTCGTAGTAGCAGTTGTTGATCTGCGAGCGCTTGGTCCACGTGCCGTCGACGGCCGAGGCGGTGTAGACGTAGGTCCGGTTGAACTCGACGCAGCCGATCCAGTAGTAGGTGCTGTTGCTGGTGCGGTAGTTGAAGGCCGAGGCCCAGATGCCCTTCACGTACGCCCGGCCGCCGTTGAGGTCGTAGGCGGCGGAGTTGAAGTCGAGCCTCGGGACCGAATGCCCGGCGTACTCCCAGTCGACCAGGTTGTAGGAGCGCAGGATCGGCGCGCCCGGCGAGTAGTGCATCGTCGAGGCCGAGTAGTAGTAGGCGTCGCCGACCCGGATGATGTCGCCGTCGGCGAAGTCCTGCCAGACGACCGGGTTGGTGTAGTCGCCGCCCGGGTTCGGGGCGCTGCCGATCGGGACGAGCTGCCATTGCTGGTTGCCGCCGCCCCAGTCGTCGTACTGGACGATGCCGGCGTTGTCGGCGGTGGAGGCGTTCTGGACCTCCAGGGCCTTGGCGCTGTTGCGGTTGATCAGCCGTACGTATCCGCCCGTCGAGTCGGCCAGGCGCCACTGCTGGTTGGTGCCGTTGTGGTCGGCCCACTGGACGATGGGGCCGCCGTTGGCGGTGGAGGAGTTGTTGACGTCCAGGACCTTGCCGCTGTTACGGGACTTGAGGCGGTAGTAGCCGCCGCCGGAGTCGACGAACTGCCATTGCTGCTGGTTGCCGTTGTTACGGGTCCACTGGGTGATCCGGCCGCCGTCGGCCGTGGAGGCGTTGTAGACGTCCAGGGCCTTGCCGCTGTTGCGGTTGACCAGGACGTACCACGCGTTGGTGTCGACCGTGGCGGCCGACGCCGTGGGCGTGAGGAGCACGCCCACGAGCAGCAGGGACGAGAGAACCGCGAGCACGCGCCGCACAGGAACGGGTGACATCCGAAGCTCCTTGACTGGATCGAGGAGGGTGGCCACGAAATCTGTTAGCGTTAACATTCGATTCGGCAAAGCTGCATGGTCTACTTCGCTAAGTACGTTGTCGCGGAGTACATCCGACTGCCCGAGCCGGCGTCAACGCGAGGCGACCCCTGCCGACCTGGGTGTCGCCGACGGAACGTCGCCCCGCCTGGACATTCGTCCGGAGGGAGATCGCAGCGCATCGCCCTCGAATGTGAAAGTTTCACAGAAGTTACCTGCCGGCAACTGGGGAATTCGAATCAACGAGGCGTTAACTTGCTGGCGCCGCGCCACGGCAGCGATGAGAAACGGCTTCGGCCGGAGACCGAAATGTACCTGGATACACTCCCGATATGAGCTCGACCGGAGAACCCCCCATGGGCGAATCGGCACCTTCGGTACCACTGACCCTGACTCAGCTGGCCGAACTGGCAGGAGTGTCCACCGCTACAGTCTCCAAGGTCATCAACGGTCGGTCGGAGGTCGGGCCGACGACCCGCGCGCTCGTCGAGAGGCTCATCGAGGAACACGGCTATCGCCGGCAGCGTCGCCGCATCAAGCCGGCAAGCCTCATCGAAGTCGTCTTCCATGAGCTTGCCGGAGACTACCCGACAGAGATCGTCAAGGGAGTTCAGCAGGTCGCATGGGCCCATGGCCTGAGCGTGGTGCTCTCCGAACTCGGCGGCCGGCACACTCCCGGGCCCAGATGGATCGGGGACCTGCTCACCCGCCGTCCCGCCGGTGTGATCACCGTGTTCTCCGGGCCGGAGGACGATCAGCGCGTACGGCTGGCGACCCAGGAGATTCCCCTGGTGGTGCTGGACCCTGCGGGCAATCCGGGGCTCGGCGTACCGTCCGTGGCCGCCACGAACTGGAGCGGCGGCCTGGAGGCGACCCGTCACCTGCTCGAACTGGGTCACCGCCGCATCGCGATGATCACCGGACCCGCGTTCGCGCTCTCCAGCCGGGCTCGGCTGGATGGTTACCGTGCCGCTCTTGACGCCGCGGGTGTGCCGGTGGACCCCGCTCTCATCCGCGAGGGAAACTTTCAGATCGAGGACGGGATAGCCCACACTCGTCAATTGCTGAAACTGCCCGAGCCGCCCACCGCGATTTTCACCGCCAACGACGGGCAGGCCATCGGTGTCTATCATGCGGCTCATGAGCTGCGGTTACGCATTCCCGACGACCTGAGCGTGATCGGCTTCGACGACATGCCGGTCTCGCGCTGGGCGATACCGCCGCTCACCACCATTCACCAGCCGCTGCGCGAGATGGGTGCCACGGCCGCGGCCATGCTGATCAGCCTGGCCGAAGGGGAGATTCTGCAGCAGAAGAGGGTGGAGCTGGGGACCGAGCTCATAGTCCGCGAGAGTACGGCTGCTTTGCGGCGCAGCCGGGATCCGTCCTGATCTTGATTAAGTTACTGCCACCGCGGCGCGGACGTAGCGCTGGGGCCATGGCGTGCGTGGGAGGCGAGGGGCTGTGACGGAACTCCGGGAGACCGTGCTCGGCGACCCTGCCGAGCTGCCCGGACGTAGCTTGGGCGGGCGGCTGTTCGGGGGCTTGCTGCTCCTCCTCGCGCTGGCGATCTGCGGCGCCGGGGTGGACAAGGCGCTGACCGCGGCCAAGGTGAACGGCGTGCAGGGGACGCTGACCGTGGAGCGGTGCTGGATGCAGGAGCGCAGCGGCAGGGCGTTCGACGAGCCGCGCTGCTCGGGGAGGTTCCGGCCGGACGGGGGCGGAGAGCCGGTGGAGAACGCCGAGTACCGGGGCGGTGGCGCGGCGAATGTCGCGGTCGGCCAGGAGCTTGAGGTGCACCGGTCCGGCGCGACGTACAAGCTGTCCGGCGGCAGGGGCCTCGCGCAGGGCGTGATGGCGGTCTCCGGAGGGCTGGCCTTCTCGGCGCTGGCGGTGCCGTTCCTCGCGACGGGGATTCAGCCGCGCTGGTTCGGGCGCGGCCAGAACCGTACGCGGGTGCTGGCCATGGTGACGTTCGGGATCAAAGGGACGACGGCCGGGCGCGTGCGCAACGCGCTGCTGCTCGTCGGGCTCGTGGGCATGGCCGTCTCCTACATCACCTTCGGAGCCATGAGCTGAGGCGGGGCCGTATCGTCCGCCCCGCGATGGATAGGATCTCGGCCATGACGTCCGGCGAGGTTCCCGGCGAGCGGTTCCTCCTGCTCGTCTACCGCGTGCCCTCCACCACCTCCCGGGCCCGGGTGGCCGTCTGGCGCGAGCTCAAGCGCATGGGGGCGCTCTACGTCCAGCAGGCCGTGTGCGTGCTGCCCGACCGGCCGGGCGTCCGCGAACGCCTCGACAAGATCCGCGCCCGCATCGGCGAGCTGGAGGGTGAGAGCATGCGCTTCGTGCTCGACGACATCGACGAGCACGAGCGCCGCACGCTGGTCGGCTCCTTCAAGGAGAACTCCGCGAAGGAGTACGCCGAGATCGTCGAGGAGTGCGACACCAGGTTCTTCAAGGAGATCGAGTTCGAGCGCTTCCGCGGCAACTACACCTTCGAGGAGGCCGAGGAGATCCGGCAGGACCTGGAGAAGCTCAAGCGCTGGCTGCTCAAGGTCGAGGAGCGCGACTGGATGGCCGCGCCCGGCAGGGACGAGGCGACGGCCAAGGTGGCCGAGTGCGAGCAGTTGCTGGAGGCGTTCGAGGCGGACGTCTACGAGCGCGTGGGCGGCTCCGGGCGAGGATGAGCGGGGTCACCGCACGAAAAGCCGGTACGAAACTCGTGCTCCCGCACAAATCGGCCCACTGGCCCGGCCGGGTATGTTGCGCCAATGGACACCCATGACCTCGTGCTGAGCGGCGCCCGGGTCCTCGACCCGGAGACCGGTCTCGACACCGTCGCCCACGTAGGCGTGACCGGCGGCGCGATCTCGGCCGTCTCCACGCGTGCGCTGTCCGGCCGTGAGCACCTCGACGTCTCCGGGCTGGCGATCGCGCCCGGCTGGATCGACCTGCACAGTCACTCCCACACCGTCGCCGGGCACCGGCTGCAGGCGCTCGACGGCGTCACCACGGTGCTCGACCTGGAGGCGGGGCTCAGCCCCGTGGCGGAGGCGTACGCGGAAGCAGCGGCGGAAGGGCGCCCGCTCAACTACGGCTTCTCCGCCTCCTGGGGCATGGCCAGGATGGCCGCGGTCGGCGGGATGCCGCGCGGGGGAGGGCTGGCCGCCGCGCTCGGCGCCCTCGGCAGCCCGGCCTGGCAGGCGGAGGCGAGCCGGGCACAGCTCCAGGCGCTGCTCGGGCTGATCGAGGCCGACCTCGCCGACGGCGCGCTCGGGATCGGCCTGCTGATCGGGTACGCGCCCAGGGTGGACCCCCACGAGTACGTCGCGGTCGCCGCGCTGGCCGCCAAGGCGGGCACGCCCACCTACACGCACGCCCGCGACCTGGTCGAGCAGACTCCCGACCTGCCGATCGACGGCGCCGAGGAGATCGTCAAGGCGGCCGCGGAAACAGGCGCCCACATGCACTACTGCCACGTCAACAGCACGTCGCTGCGCCAGCTCGACCGGGTGCTGGCGCTGGTGGAGCGGGTGCGGGCCGAGGGCGCGCGGGTGACCACCGAGGCGTACCCCTACGGCGCGGGGATGACCGGTATCGGCGCCGCCTTCCTCGCCCCCGAGGCCCTGCCCGCCTCCGGCATCGGGCCGGAGTCCATCGTCTACGTCCCCACGGGAGAACGGGTCGCCGACGCCGAGACGCTCCGCAGGCTGCGTGCCGCCGACCCGGGCGGGCTCGCCGTCATCCACTTCTTCGACGAGGACGACCCCGCCGACCTGGCCTTCGTCGACCGGGCCCTGCTCAGCCCCGGCACCGTCGTGGGCTCCGACGCCATGCCGCTGACCTGGGTGGGCGGGCCGCCCGAGCCGCTCGCCTGGCCGCTGCCGCCGTCCGCCGTCACGCATCCGCGCACGGCGGGCACGTTCTCGCGCGTGCTGCGCCGCCACGTCAGGGAGACGGGCCGCCTCACGCTGCTGGAGGCGGTGGCCCGCTGCAGCCTGCTCCCCGCCCGGGTGCTGGAGGACGCCGTGCCCGCCATGCGGCGCAAGGGCAGGATCCAGCCGGGCTGCGACGCCGACCTGGTCGTCTTCGACCCGGAGACCGTCGGCGACCGGGCCACCTACGCGCGCAGCACCACCCCGTCGGCCGGCTACGCGCACGTCCTGGTCGGCGGCCGGTTCGTGGTGCGTTCAGGGGCGCTCCTGCTCGACGCGCTGCCCGGCCGTCCCATCAGGCGCTGAGCCCTCAGCCGGCCTCCCCGGGCAGCAGGCGAAGTTCGAGCGCGGCCACCAGGCGCACGTCCGGATCGGCGAGGTCGAGGCGGAACAGCTCGGTGATCCGCCTCAGCCGGTAGCGGAACGTGTTCGGGTGCACGTTGACCCGGGCCGCCGCCGCGGGCACGTCGCCGAACGCCTCAAGGTAGGCGCGCAGCGTCGGCAACCAGGCGGTCCCCCTGGCGGCGTCCTGCTCGACGAGCCCGACGAGGAGGCCCCGCCGCAGGTCCGGATGCTGGTCGACCAGCCGTCTCAGCCGGTGGAGCGTCAGCCGGGCCTGGACGTCCTCCACCCGTACGACGGCGGGGGCGTTCCGGCCGGCGACGTCCAGCACCAGATCGGCCTCGGCGCGCGAGGCGGCCACGCCGGTCAGGGCGGGAACGGTCGGCCCGACGCCGGCCCGCACCGGCAGGCCGAAGGCCCGGGTGACCGGGTCCGCGAACTCGCCCGCCAGGGCGCACGCCCGCGACCTCGTGCCCGCGACGAGGGCGTAGGCCCGCACGCCCAGGGCCACGGACGCGACGGCGCGGCGGTAGGCGGAGCCCGACAGGGCGACGAGGTCGGCGATCCGCCTGGCTGCGGCGGCGTCCGCGGGGGCGTCGCCGGTGCCCGTCCCGAGGGCGATCACCGTCACCGGCGCGACGAGGCCCAGGCCGGACGCGTCCTGCGACGCGCCGTCCAGCAGGCGTGTCAGCGCCTCCACACGCCTTCGCCGCTCGGGGTCGGTCTCGGCGCGGCGGCGCAGCAGGTGCAGCGCCACGTTCTCGGCGGCGGACTCGAGGGTCCGCCGCGCCTCCCGCCCCAGCGGCTCGTCTCCCTCGACGACCCAGATGCTGCCCAGCATCTCGTCGCCCGCCCGGACCGCGATGGCCAGCCGCCCCCGGTAGCCGTGCACGTCGAACCCGGTCACGCTGACGGCCCGCGCGCTCTGCCTGATCCGGTGAAACACGCCGGCGTCCTGGAGGCGGCGCTGCCACTCCTCCGGCACCTTCCGGCCCAGGATGTTCTGGCGGCGCGGCGGATCGATGCGGTGGCCGAGGTCGGAGTAGGCGAGCAGCCTGCCGTGCGGGTCCTCGACGGTGGAGGCCGCGCCCGCGCCCGCGGCCACGGCGTTGGCCAGGGCGAACAGGTCGCCCGCCGAGTCGTCCGTGGCGACGGCGCCGAGCAGCGCCGTGTAGAGCCCGCCCCAGGGCAACTCGGCGCCGGCCGCGAGCACGGCGATCCCCACGCTCTCCGCGGCGGCCACGACCGGAGGGGAGACCGGGCGGCGCAGCACGACCGCGGCCGGACGCGTTCGCGCGAGGCGGCCCAGCAGGTGGAGCTGCTCGTTCTCGCCCGTCACGCCGACGGCGAGCACGATGGGGTGGGCGTCCGCGGCCTGCGGGTCGCCGGAGTCGAGGATGACCGGCGGACCGGCGGGCCAGTCCTGGCCCGCCGGCGTGAGCAGCTCGATCCCGATTCCCGGTGGAAGCCGCGCGACCACGCCGCTCAGTGTCAGATCGGCCGGAGACATGGTGGTGGTTCCTTTCCGCTGTTGTGCCCGCACGAGAAAGCGGGGCACGGAGTGTGGCGTCCCGGACAAGACCGCGGCGGTTGGGGCGGGCCTAGCGTTCTCGGCATGACACGCCCACCCGCCCCGTACTCCCCGGCCAGGCGCGCCGGTGAGCTGCTGTTCGTCTCCGGCCAGCTCGGCTACCTGCCCGAGGGCCGGCTTGCCGAGGGCCTGGCCGCCCAGGCCCGCCAGGCGCTGGCCAACCTGGAGGAGGTCCTGGCCGGTCACGGCCTGAGCCGCGACGACGTCGTCAAGTGCCAGGTCTTCCTGTCCTCGATCGAGGACTGGTCCGACTTCAACGCGGTCTACGAGGAGCACTTCAACCGCCCCTATCCCGCCCGCTCAGCCCTCGGCGTCCGGCTGCACCCCGGAGCCCTGGTCGAGATCGAGGCCGTCGCGGTCTGCAGGACGCCATGACCCCGACGACCCCGACGACCCCGACGACCCCGACGACCGCGGACGTGCGCCGCGCCCGCGACGCGCTGCGCGGCCAGGTGATCCGCACGCCCGTGCTGTTCTCCGAGTCCCTGGACGCCCTCGCCGGGTGCCCGGTGTCCGCCAAGGCCGAGTGCCTGCAGCACACGGGCTCGTTCAAGGTGCGGGGCGCGCTGTACCGGCTGCTGACCATGCCTGCCCAGGCGCCGGCCGACGGGCTGATCACCGTCAGCGCGGGCAACGCGGCGCTCGGCCTGGCCCACGCGGCGCGCGAGTTCGGCGCGAAGCTGACGGTGGTCATGCCGGCGAGCGCGGTGCCGGAGAAGCTGGCGGCGGTGGCTGCGTACGGCGCGACCGTGGTCACCGAGGGCGTCGTGGACGCGACCGCCGCCTTCGCCAGGGCCGAGCTCCTGCGTGCCGAGCAGGGGCTCACCTTCGTGCACCCCTTCGACGACCCCATGGTCGTGGCCGGGGCGGCGACCGCCACGCTGGAGCTCCTGGAGGACCGGCCCGGCCTGGAACGGCTGCTCGTGCCGGCCTCGGGCGGCGGGCTGCTCGCCGGCGCGATCATGGCCAAGCGCACCCTGGGCTCCGCCGTGGAGATCATCGCGGTGCAGCCGTCGGGCGCGGCCGGGTTCGTCGCGTCGCTGGCGGCGGGGGAGCCCAGCGCTCCCGCGGTCATCCGCACCGTCGCCGACGGGCTCACCGCCCCGATGCCGGGGCGGCTCCCGTTCAAGCTGGTGGCGGCCGCCGGGATCAAGGTGCTCACCGTCGAGGACAGGGACATCCTGGATGCGATGGTGACGCTGGTCAGAACGTTGCGCGTGGTCGTCGAGCCGTCCGCCTCTGTCGGCCTGGCCGCGCTCACGCACGCGTCCGGCCTCCGGGACGGCCGCCCCACGGGCCTGATCCTGTCCGGCGGCAACATCAACTGGCGGCTGCTGGCGGACACGCTCCGCGTGCTCCCCGGCGTCGCATGACCCGAGGAGTCGAGTCTCATATGCGCCTGCGCGTCCATCCGCACGTCATGGTCTCCGGGGACGGCGGCCACGGTGTGCCCTGCGAGATCGGCACGCTCGAAGTGCCGGAGGTCCGTTCCCGGCCGGGGTCCCGGACGATCGAGCTGGCCTTCGCCCGCTTCCCCGGCCACGCGCCGGGCCCCGCGCTGGTCTACCTGGAGGGCGGGCCGGGATCGTCCGGTCTGTCCACCTGGCGGGAGCTGCCCGACCGCTATCTGCCCTTCCTGGAGTACGGCGACGTCGTCGTGTTCGACCAGCGCGGCACGGGCGCTTCCCGGCCCTGCCTGGAGAGCCCGTTCACCAGGGAGCTGCCGCTCGACCGGGTGGTCGACCGGGCGGAGTTCCTGGCGGAATCCCTGGACAAGGCGAAGGCCACGGCCGCCTTCTGGCGGGAGCGCGGCGTCGACCTGGACGGCTACACGACCGAGGAGAGCGCCGACGACGTGGCCGACCTGATGTCGGCGCTCGGCTACGAGACGTTCCGGACGATCGGCGGCTCGTACGGCTCCCACCTCTCGCTGTCGGTCATCCGCCGCCACGGCCACCGCCTGGACCGGAGCATCCTGTACGCGGTCGAGGGCCCCGGCGACACGTACAAGCTGCCCTCGGCCACCGACCGGCACCTGGCCGGGCTCGCCGCCATGGCGGCCGAGGCGCCCGAGCTGGACGGGCGGGTGCCCGACCTGCCGGGGCTGATGGAGCGGGTCTTCGAGCGCCTGGCCGGGACTCCGGCCGAGGTGGACGGCGTGGTGATCGGCGAGTTCGACGTCAGGTACCTCACCGTGTCGGGGCTGGGGCTGCCCTCGTTCCTGCGGCGGCTGCCCGGTCTCTTCCTGGCCATGGACGGCGGGGACTTCACCCCGTGGGCCGGGCACGTCAGAGGGCTGCGCACCGGACGGGCCGAGGCGCTCATGCCCCTGGTCATGGACGGCGCGTCGGGCGCCACGGCGGCGCGGCTGCGCAGGATCGAGGCGGAGGCGGCGGCCTCGCCGTTCGGCGACCTGATGAACCTGCCCTTCCCCGGCATCGCCGCCGCCGCCGGCGGGCCCGACCTGGGGGACGGCTTCAGGGCCCCGGTCCGCTCCGACGTCCCGGCGCTGCTGGTCAACGGCACGCTGGACGGGCGCACGCCCGAGACCAACGCGCTCGCCGTCCTGGAGGGTTTCGCCAACGGTCATCTCATCCTCGTCGAGAACGCGGCCCACGAATTCGCTCGGGACCAGCCGGAGGTGCGGGCCGCCGTCCACGCGTTCATGGGCGGCCGTACTCCGTCGCTCTCGCGGGCCCGGCTCGGCTTCGAGTTCGTGCCGGACCCGCGAGAGATCTGATGTCAGGAGATCTTGGGCGCCACCCTGCCCGACCACTCGACGGCGACGATCTTCCCGTCAAGCCTGACGAACCGGCCGTGTGGGCGCTTGCCCGGCCGACCGGCCTGCTGGAAGGCGTCGCCGGCGAGCGGGACCAGGGTGATGGGCTCCTGCACGGGCACTTCCAGGTCCGGCATGAGCTCGCGGTACCTGGCGATCAGCTCGTCGCTGAAGCGCCGCTCCACCGTGACGCGGTCACCGTCGGCGCTCATCACCAGCAGGTGGCCCTCGCCCCGGTCGTAGACGCCGGTCAGCTCGGCGAGCTGCTCCTCCGCGAGGTTCGCGGGGACGAGCGGCTCGGGCTCGGCGCCGAGATGGCCCTCCAGCACCAGCGCCCTGACCTCCTCCAGCAGCTCGCCCGCTCCCGCGCCGATGGAGTTGGCCAGGACCGCCAGGACGAGCCCGTGCTCGGGGACGAGGGTGAGCAGGGCCACGCCGACCGTCGTGCCGCCGGTGTGCTCGGCGACGCGGACGCCGCCCGCGTCGCGCAGGAACCAGGAGATCCCCACGTCGCCGTCCGTCGAGGTGCCGGCGGTGGAGGGCCGGCGCATCCGCCGCAACGTTTCCGGCTCCAGCACCCCGTCACCGTCGCCCAGGTGGAACCGCCCGTAGTCGAGCAGGTCGCCGACGCCGCAGAAGAGCCCGCCCGCGGGAGCCGCGCACCGTTCCATCAGCCACTGGCCGACGACCTCGGTGGCGCCGCCGGCCTGGCCCTTGCTGCCGTGCCCGACCACGAACCGGCGGGTGACGATGTCGGCGACGTCGAAGAAGCTGTGGGTCAGGCCGAGCGGTTCCAGCACCAGGTCTTTCACGGCGGCCTCGTACGTCGTGCCCATCACCTTCTCGACGACCCGGCCCGCCAGCGACAGCGCCGCGTTGTTGTAGGAGACGACCGCGCCCAGCGGCATGACCTGCTCGAACTCGGCCATCGTGGCGACGTAGGCGGCCAGGGCGCCGTCGTCCCTGCCGGTGTCGACGACGCGGTCGCCCTCCCAGCCGGCCGTGTGGTTGAGCAGGTGGAGCACCGTGACATGCTCGGCCGCCTCCGGGTCCTTGAGGCCGAGTTCGGGGATGTAGCGCCGGACCGGCGCCGCGAGGTCGATCTCGCCGCGCTCGACCAGCCGCATGACGGCGGTGGCCGTGACGGTCTTGGTCACCGAGCCGATCGCGAACAGGGTGGTCTCGTCCACGGGCAGCGGGTTGGCCGTGGAGGTGACGCCGTGGCAGGTGAGGAAGCGTTCGCCCTCGTGGAAGACGCCGACGGCCACGCCGGGCACGCCGAGCGGTTCGGCGCGTTCGGCGATCAGGCGCCGCAGGCGTTCGTGCAGGTCGCTCATGGGATTCTCCTCAGTGGTTCGCGTCGCCGGCCGCGGGGGCGGGCTCGATGTCGTGAAGCGGGCGCAGGTCGTGGGTCGCGCCCTCGTGGAAGACCACGACGCCGTCGGCGCCGAGCCGGGTCCAGGTGCCGTCGGGCTCGCGTACGACGGCGGCGTACTCGGGCACGCCGACGATCGGGACGTCCGTCGGCGTGCAGGCGAGCAGGCTGGTCAGCAGGTGTTGCCCCTTGGTGGTGTCACTGTGCGGGACCACGCGAAGGCCCGGCAGCACGCCGAGGCCGGGCCGCTTCCAGGAGAAGGAGTGGCCGTCCGCCGCCGGGTCCTCCTCCAGGGACGCGGAGATCCTGCCGGTGAGCGCCATCGCGCCCGCCGACTCGCCCGAGAGCACCGCGCCGGCCTGCCAGGCCGCCACGATCGCCCGCCACACGGGCGTGCCCTGCAGGATCTCGGTCAGCGGTCCCGGCCGCCCGCCGGTCAGCATGATGTAGCGGGCCTTGTCCGCCAGCGCGACGTTGGCGGGGTCGGACGCCTCCTCCCGGCTGAAGATCATCGGGCACGTGACGCGGGTGCCCAGGCGGCGGCCGTACAGCTCGACTCTGGCCTCCAGCATGCGCTGGAGCTCTTCCCGCGGCCACTCCGCGCCGGCGGTGGGGATGATCAGCACCTCGTCCCCGCCGGATCGTGCGAGCAGATCGGCGTCGATCTTGGCGTCGGTGTCGAGGTCGCTCAGCCCGATGAGGGCGAGAGGGCCTGGCATGGATGTCCTCCAGTTCATTCGAGAGAGAAGGTGACATGGAAGCCGGATTCCCCGACTACCTGTGCCGTTGCGGCCGCACCCACGTCCTGAGCGCCGGCCGCTGGCGCTGCGACTGCGGCGGGCCACTCGACCTGCCGATCACCGCGGCCGCCTGGCCGCCCCGGCAGGAGATCCACTCGATGTGGCGCCATGCCGGGAGCATCGCGGGCGCGGGGGCGCTGCCCTGGCCCGCGATCTCCCTCGGCGAGGGGCTCACCCCGCTCGTCGAGGCGGGTCCCCGGCTGCGGCTGAAGGTGGAGTACGCCTCGGTCACCGGTTCCTTCAAGGACCGGGGCGCGGTGGTGCTGGTGGCGCTGGCCAAGGCGCTGGGCGCGACTCGCGTGGTGGCCGACAGCAGCGGGAACGCCGGCACCGCGGTGGCCGCCTACGCCGCTCGCGCCGGTTTGGCCGCGGAGATCTTCGTCCCCGGGGGCACCAGCGAGAAGAAGGTCCGCCAGATCCGGGGCCACGGCGCGCAGATCACGCTGGTGGACGGCTCCAGGGAGGACACCGCGGCCGCCGCGGCCGAGCGGGTGGAGCGGGCGGGCCTGTTCTACGCCAGCCATGTGCACAACCCGTACTTCCTCGAAGGGACCAAGACCTACGCCCTGGAGCTGTTCGAGCAGCTGGGCGGGGCGGCCCCGGACACCGTCGTGGTGCCCGCGGGCAACGGGACGCTGGTGCTCGGCGCGTACCGGGGCTTCGCGGCGCTGCTCGCGGCCGGGCTCATCGAGCGCCTGCCGCGCATCGTCGCCGTCCAGGCCGAGCGCTGCGCGCCGGTCGCCGCGGCCTTCGGCGAGGGCCTGGCCGAGGTCCCCGCCGTGCCGCCGGCCGCCACGCTCGCCGAGGGCATCGCCATCGCGGCCCCCGCCAGGGGCGGGCAGCTGCTCCGGGCCGTGCGCGACAGCGGCGGCACGGTCATGACGGTGAGCGAGCAGGACATCGTCGAGGCACACGCCCGCCTGGCGGCCCAGGGGTTCTGGGTGGAGCCCACGGGCGCCGTCGCGTACGCCGCCGCCCGCCGGCTGGAGGCCGTGGGATCCCCGCTGGTCGAGGGCGGGGTCGTGGTCGCGCCGCTGTGCGGCTCGGGGCTGAAGGCGGCGCCGCCGGAGCGCTGAGCTCACGCCGCCCTCCTGGCCGCGTCGATGTCCCCGGCCACCGAGCGCGTGGCGGCCAGCTGCACCAGGGCGGCCGCCACCACGAACGGCACCGTCGACAGCAGGACGTACCGCAGGCCCATCCCCTCGGTCAGCGCGAGCAGCAGCGGACCGAGGACGCTGCCCAGCAGCTGGAACGGCACCGCGAGCTGGAACCCGACCCCGCGGTGCCTGGCGGGCAGCACGTGGGCCATCATCGCCAGGTAGGTGGGCGTCTGCATCGCCACGATCACCGAGAACACCACGTTGGCCGCGACGAACACCGTCAGCCCGGGCACCAGCCCGACCGCGAGCACCAGGACGGCGATCGCGAGCGTGCCCACGCCCTGGACGAGCGCCAGCCCCGACGGCCTGCGCGCCACGAGCCGGTCGTTGAGCAGGCCCGCCACGAGCACGGCGACCAGGCCCGCGACCAGCTGGGCCTCCATCATCATCGAGCGCTGGAAGGGGGTGAGGGCGTAGTCCCGCGCCGCCATCAGCGCGACCGTCATGGTGAGCGGGCCGCCGATCAGGCTGTAGACGAAGCCGCTGATGGCCTGCAGCCTGAGCGTCCTGATCGCCCACGCCGCGCGGACGCCCTCCCAGAAGCGCGGCGGGGGCGGCGGCTCCGCCGGGGCCCGCAGCCCCGCCGCCGCTCTGTCGGTGCCGCCCTTCACCGGCTCCTTCAGCAGGAACGTGGTGCAGGCCACGGCCGTGGCCAGGACCGCCAGCATGAGCGTGGCGTGCCGCCAGCCGTACGCGGTGACCAGCAGTCCCGCGACCGGCGCGCCGATGAGGCCGCCCACGGTGGCGGCGGCCTTCAGCAGCGCGATGACCCGCCCTCGCGACGCGGGCGAGTAGTAGTCGGCGAGCAGCGGGAGCTGGGCCACGCCGTCGGGCACTCTGGCGACGGAGCCGAGGGCACGCCCGGCGAGCAGGGTGGCGCCGTTGGGGGCCAGCGCCTGGATGAAGTCGCCCAGGTTCGCGGCGACCTCGCCGTACTGGATGAGCCTGACGCGGTTGCGCATCCGGTCCACGAGGTAGCCGAGCGGCAGCCCGGCCACGGTCGTCACGACCATGGTGACGGAGGCGATGGTTCCCACCGCGGTCAGCGAGAGGCCCAGGTCGTCCTGGATCTCGGGGAGCGCGAGCTGGAGCGCCTTGTCGTCCCACCCCGCCAGCAGCGAGGTCAGGCAGAAGACGAGCAGGGGGACCCGGGGTCCGCTGATGGTACGCGGATCGAGCTCGGCGAGCAGGGCACGCCGGCGGGTGACGGAAGGGGGTGGGGCCACATCGACTCCAAACAGGAGATGAATCAGCCGTTACAGCGAACTAGGTGTTGCGATCGTAGGGATCACCCGGCTGGGCGGAAGTGGCCGACCGGCCGCTCTTCGCGGCCACTAGGAGGAGGCGGCACAGGTACGCCCGATCGCACCATCGGCACCATGACCATCACTGTGTTGCGAGCGGCCCGCGTTCTGGATGTCGTGGCCGGAGTCATGCGCGAGGGCGCCGACGTGGCGGTGCGGGACGGCACGATCGTGGCCGTCGGCCCCGGCCTCGAGGGCGACTCGGCGCTGGACCTCGGCGACGTGTCCCTGCTGCCCGGGTTCTTCGACGTGCACCTGCACCTGACCGGGTTGCGCTCCTACGACGAGGGGCGCCTGCCCGACCGCGAGACGCTGGCCGTGCGCGCGGCCAAGGACTGCGAGACGCTGCTCGCGGCCGGGTTCACCACCGTGCGCGACTGCGGCGGCGCCATCGCGCTCAGGCTCAGGCCCCTGGTGGCGGACGGGACGATCCCCGGCCCGCGGATCTTCGCGGCGGGGCCCGCGATCTGCCAGACCGGCGGCCACGCCGACACCCACCACCTGCCCCTGGAGGAGGTACGCCGCCAGCCGGACGCGCTGATCGCCGACGGGCCCTGGGAGTGCCGGCAGGCCGTCCGCCAGGCCGTACGCGCGGGCGCCGACTTCATCAAGATCTGCACCACCGGCGGGGTCGGCTCCGAGCGGGACCACCCGCAGGACGCGCACTTCACCCCCGAGGAGATCGCCGCCATCTGCGACGAGGCCCACCGGCTCGGCCGCCGCGTGGCCTCGCACGCGCAGGGCACGGCGGGCGTCAGGGCGGCGGTGCTCGCGGGCGTGGACTCGATCGAGCACGGCTACCACCTCGACGAGGAGTGCGTCGCCGCGATGCGCGAGCGGGGCACCTTCTACGTGCCGACGTTCGCGTTGAAGACCTTCTTCGAGCGCACGTCCGACGGGGGTCACGGGCTGCCGGAATGGCGCGTACGCAAGCAGCGGGAGGTCGTGGGAGCCATGTCGGCCTCGCTCAAGCTGGCCAGGGAGGCCGGCTTGACGATCGCCACGGGGTCCGACTACTACGGCCCGCCGATGCGCAGCCACGGCGACAACGCCGACGAGCCGATCACGATGGTCCGCGACGGCATGCCGGCGGCCGACGCGCTGCGCGCGCTCACCCTCAACGGGGCGACGGTGCTGGGGATGGCGGACGAGGTGGGCAGCGTCGAACCCGGCAAGCGGGCCGACCTGGTGGCGGTCGAAGGGGATCCCCTGCGCGACATCGAGGCGTTGCGGCGGGTCCGCTTCGTCATGCAGGACGGCAAGGTGATCCACCACCGTCCCTGAACCCGCGCCGAGGCCGCCCTGGTGAAGCTGTCCGTGGACGTCCGAACGCCGACGATCGCCCCTGCCGGGCGACCGCCGAGCGCGCGCTCAAGCTGCATCAGGACAACCGCGGGCCGCAGGGCTCAGGACAGTTGCTCAGGAGTCGAGGTCAGGCCGTAGTAGATGCGCGGGGCGCCGTCCAGCCGGATCTTGACCTTGCCGTCGCGGGCGGTGAGCAGCCGTTCCCTGCCCAGGCAGTCGAGCTCCCGCACCGAGCTCCCGGCGGCGGCCACCTTCAGCTCCGTCTTGGTCGGCCAGCCGTCCACCCACGGCTCCGGCGCGGCGAACCACGTGGATCCCGCCGCGTGGTCGGTGTTGAGCAGGTACCCGTCCTTCCTGCTCCACAGGATCGAGACGGGTCCCTCCGGCGTGCTGAACAGCAGTCCCTTCAGGTCGGGGTCGGCCGGCTTCAACCAGCGCACGAACGTCGCCCGGTCCAGCACCTGCGCGGCCGTGGCGTAGGCGAGCATGGACGGCTTGGCGCTGGTGTCGCGGTTCATGAGCCCGTAGTGGTACTCGGAGTTGGCCGGGTCGGCCATCTGCGGCTTGCCGAGGACGCTGTCGTGCAGCTGGTACCAGTTCACGCAGCGCACCCCCTCGGCCTTGGCCAGCGCCAGGGTGAGCAGGACGTTCTCCGCGGCCTGCCGGTAGGTGTCGTGCCACCAGCTGTTCGGCTTCGTGCAGGCGTAGGCCTCGGTCAGCCACAACTCCTTGTGCCCGTACTCCGCGATCGTCTCGCGGGCCTTGCGCAGGCCGCCGAGGAAGTTCCAGTAGGAGCCGTTGGCGCCCTGCGTCCACTCCTCAGGAGGCGGCGCGTAGTCCGGCGTGAAGTTGCCCCTGCCCGGGTGGAAGGCGAACCCGTCGATGAGGTCCCAGCCGCCGGCGTCGTGGAAGTTCTTGGTCCAGACGTGGTCCATGCCGGCCAGGCCGGCGTTGAGCACCTTGGTGGGCGCTCCGGCGGCGGTCAGCCGGTCGCGTACCGGGCGTAATCCGTCCCGCACGTAGGCGGCGGCGGTCTCGCCGCTCATCCATGGCTTGTTCACCTCGTTGGCGACCTCGAAGTAGCCGGCTCCCGAGTTGATCGCCTTCTGCGTGTTCGTGTCGGCCCAGGCGGCGACCTCGGCGGCCGTTCCGCCCAGGGGGATCCCGGCGAGCTCGATGTTGTGGGCGATCCCCGCCGCGTCGAGGGCGGCGGGCGGGAGGCCCGGCCCGCCGTCGTAGGAGATGCGGACGCGCTGGATGCCCAGGCGTTTCATCAGTCCCACGACGGCGGCGGCGTCGGGCTGGAGCAGCCATGGGTAGTTGGCGATGCCGAACATGCTGTCGGCGCCGGCCTGGTAGGTGTGCGGTGGCAGGACGGCGAGGTTGGTGCGGGCGAACGCGCTGTCGGTGCCCGCGGTGGCGCGCACCTCGGTGAACACGATCCCGCGGGGTGGCGAGGTGACGGTGAAGGTCTGTCTCCACGCGGCTCCCGCCGCGACCGTGCCGGTCACGCTGCCGCTGGCCAGCGTCTTGCCGTCGAAGTCGCGGGCCCACCACGACAGCTTCACGCTGCGGGCGGCGTTCCCCCCGTTGGCGACCTCCGCGTGCAGGGCCATGGGCCGGCCGCCGGCGTCCCAGAGGGAGAAGGGCTGGTCGGTCCAGACCTCCACGCCGAGGGGCAGGCCCGCGCCCATGGTGCCGCCCGCGGCGGGCCGCATCGAGCCGAGCACCAGGTCGGCCTCCGTCACGGCCGCGCTCGCGGTTCCCGTGCCCGGGGCGTGGATCCAGGTGGCGTTGGTCCAGGCGGGGGTGGTGGTGGCCAGCCGGAAGTAGGCGCGGGTGTCGGCCCAGGTCTCCTGGTAGACGACACCGGCGTTGCTTTCGTACGGCACTCCGCCGCCGGCGTCGCGGTTCCACGCGGTCAGCGCGGCGAAGGACTCGGGCGCCGAGGGCGAGACGACGGTACGGCCGAGCATGAAGCCGGCCGGGATCAGCGTGGTCGAGCCGCCGACCTCCCAGCGAAGCTTGGCGCGGTGTGGCGCGACGCGGAAGACGCCGCGGACGGTGATGCCCCCGGCCGCGCCGGGGAGCGTGTAGTCGACCTGGATGGCCTGCGTGCCGTCCTGGAGTGTGACGAGCGACGGCGTTCCGCCGGTGGTGCGCTGGATGCCGGTCACGGAGTCCTTGGCCATGAACCCGGTGAGCCTGACCCGTTCCACGCCGCCGCCGTCGCGGACGGTGATGCCGCCGTCGGTGCCGGCGGTCAGCGTGATGCCGTCGGCGGAGATCGAAGGGGTGTCGGCCTGGGCCTGTGCCGCGGGAACCAAGGCCCCTGCGAGTCCGGCCGCTACGGCTCCGCCGAGGAAGCGGCGTCGGGGGATGTCAGACATGAAGAGCTCTTCCCTGTCGACCTAATGCGGATTAGGGAGATGTGTACTCCGGCTGGAACGGGAGTGTCAAGGGTGACCTGTGCGCATCAGGTAATCCGCCGGTAACGCCTTGACACGGTTTCCTAATACGGATTAGATGCCTCCTAATTCGCATTGACCCAGAGGAGTAGCCATGGATGTGCCAGCCTCCAGAAGGTGGATGGCGGGGGCGCTCGTGCTCGCCGCCGCGACGGCGGGCTGCGCGTCCGGCTCGTCGGGTGGGGACCCGGGCAAGACCGTGATCACCGTGGCGGGCATGCCTCCCACGACCGCCGCGAAGACCCGCGCCCAGTTCCTCGACGCGGTCGCCGCGTTCGAGAAGGCCAACCCCACCATCGAGATCAAGCCGACCGACACGCAGTGGGACGCCAGGACGTTCGCGACCAGGCTGGCCGGTGGCAACGCGGAGACGGTGCTGACCGTGCCGCTCACCGAGCCTCCGGGGCTCATCGCCCGGCGCCAGGTCGCCGACCTCAGCACCGAGATCAAGAGCCTGCCGCACGCGGGAGACTTCGACCCCCGCGCGCTGGCCCCCGCGACCGGCGCCGACGGCAAGGTTTACGGCCTGCCCGTCACCGAGTACGCGCTGGGCCTGGTCTACAACCGCGCCCTGTTCACGAAGGCGGGCCTCGACCCGGACCGGCCACCCGCCACCTGGGACGAGGTCAGGGCGGCGGCCAAGAAGATCGCCGGGACGGGGGCGGCCGGGTACACGCAGATGACGGTCAAGAACACCGGCGGCTGGATCCTGACCGCGATGACCTACTCCTTCGGCGGCCGGATGGAGAAGCAGGAGGGCGACAGGTACGTCCCCTCGCTCCTGGACGGCCCGGCGGAGCAGGCGCTGCGGCACCTGTCCGCGATGCGCTGGCAGGACGACTCCATGGGCGCCAACCAACTGCGCACCCAGCAGGACGCGGAGCGCGACTTCGCCGCCGGCAAGATCGGCATGATGATCGGCACCGTGAACAGCTACAACCGCTACACCACCCTCTACTCCGGCAAGCCGGACGACTTCGGCATCGCGGCGCTGCCGCAGCAGGGGAGCGGCAAGGCGACACTGCTGGGCGGGCTGGTGGCGGCCGTCAACGCCAAGGCCACAGCCGCGCAGCGAGCCGCCGCGGTGAAGTGGATCGACTTCTACTACCTCAAGCCCAACTACGACCCGGCGGCCGCCGAGCAACTGGCCGTGGCCAACGCCGCGGACAAGCTGGCCGTCGGCCTGCCCACGCTGCCGTTCTACGGCACGTCGGTGTCAGGCCCGGTGAACGCCGCGATCGCCAAGCACACCAACATCCCGGTGTCGAACTTCGCGCCCTACGTGAAGGAAACCGACAAGCTGGAGTACGTCGTCGAGCCTCCCGTCGCCGCCCAGGACCTGTACGGCGCGCTCGACACCGCCGTGCAGGCCGTTCTGACCCGCAAGAACGCCGACCCGCGCGACGAGCTGACCAAGGCGGCGGCGCGCGTCGCGCCGCTGCTCGAGAAAGCACAGTGACCCGGGGCAAGGGCGCCGCGGCCGCGCTGTTCCTCATCCCGACGGTGCTGGTCTTCGGCCTGTTCTCGTGGTGGCCGATCATCCGCAGCGTGGTGCTCGGCTTCCAGCAGACCAACCTGGTCGAGGCGGCGACCTTCGCGGGCCTGGACAACTTCCGCACCCTGCTCGCCGACCCCCTGCTGGGCACGGCGGTGCGCAACACGCTGCTGTTCACCGGCCTGGCCCTGCTGATCGGTTTTCCGCTGCCGATCTTCCTGGCGGTGGTGATGTCGGAGCTGCGGCGCGGCTCCGGGCTGATGCGGGTGCTGGTCTACCTGCCGGTGGTGGTGCCGCCGGTGGTGGCCGTGCTGATGTGGAAGTGGTTCTACGAGCCGGACTCCGGCCTGTTCAACCAGCTGCTCGGGTTGGTCGGGCTGGGACCGTACCCCTGGTTGCAGTCCACGGGCATGGCGATGCCGAGCCTGATCCTGGAGGCGACCTGGGCGGGCGCGGGCGGCGTCGTGCTCATCTACCTGGCCGCGCTGTCCAGCGTTCCCACCGAGCTGTACGAGGCGGCCGAGCTGGACGGGGCGTCGGTGTGGCGCAGGTTGTGGCACGTGACGCTGCCGCAACTGCGGCCCATCCTGCTGATCATGCTGCTGCTCCAGGTGATCAACACCTTCCAGGTGTTCACCGAGCCGTTCGTGCTGACCGACGGCGGGCCGGAGGACTCGACGGTCACGGTGCTGCTGCTGATCTACCGGTACGCGTTCGTCAACGGCGACTACGGCACGGCGGCGGCGTTGAGCGTGAGCCTGGCCGTGGTGCTGGCGGTGCTGTCCGCGGTGTACCTGCGGCTCACCAGAACTTGGGGGACGAAGTGAGGGGAGTGATCTCCGACACCGAAAGGCGTGGGCGCGGGATGCGCCTCGGGCTGGGCACCACCCAGGTGCTGCTCATCGTGGCCCTGGTCCTGGAGGGCGCCGGGCCGATCTACTGGATCTTCAAGGGCGCGATCTCCTCTACCCAGGAGTCGCTGCGCAGTCCGCTGGCCCTGTGGCCGGCGGACGTGCGATGGTCGAACCTGACGGAGGCGTGGACGACCCTGGAGGTCGGCCACTACCTGACGAACACCGTCGTGCTCGTCGGCGGCTCCTGGTTCACGCAGCTGTTCGTCGCGACGACAGGCGCCTACGCGCTGTCGGTCCTGCGGCCCTCCTACGG
The DNA here is from genome assembly GCF_040605375.1 of Nonomuraea sp. NPDC005650. NCBI lineage: Bacteria > Bacillati > Actinomycetota > Actinomycetes > Streptosporangiales > Streptosporangiaceae > Nonomuraea > Nonomuraea sp. NPDC005650. The sequence goes on along the minus strand of NZ_JBEXCR010000017.1, from coordinate 206,820 downwards.
GAAGTACGTCTACGGCGCGGTCCTGGCGACGCTGTTCCTGCCCGGCACGGTCTCGATGGTCTCGCTGTACCTGACCGTCCTGGACCTGTCCATCGCCAACACCCCGCTGTCGGTGTGGTTGCCCGCCGGGGCGCACGCCTTCAATGTCCTGCTGGTCAAGCAGTTCTTCGACGGCATCCCCAAGGAGCTGTTCGAGGCGGCGCGCCTCGACGGCGCCGGGCCGTGGCGGATCTTCACCCGGGTGGTGCTGCCCATGTCGCGTCCGATCCTGGCCGTGGTATCACTGCTGGCTGTCATGAACGCGTGGAAGGACTTCCTCTGGCCCATGATCGCCATCACCGACACCGAGAGCCAGCCGCTGGCGGTGGCCCTGCCCCGGCTGGCGGACACCTCGGACCAGGCCCTGCTCATCGCCGGGATGCTGATCGCGATCATCCCGCCGGTCCTGGTGTTCCTGCTGTTCCAGCGGCAGATCATCCGGGGCATCGCCTTCACGGGGCTGAAGGGATGAGGGTCCTGGTCACCGGTGCGGCAGGCCGGCTCGGCTCCGCCGTACTGGCGGAGCTCGCGTCGCGGGACATCGCCGTGACCGCGCTCGTCGAGCGGGATCCCGGCCCGCTGGCGGCGGAGCGGGTCGTCGTGGGCGACGCCCGCGACCCGGCCGCCGTCCGCGCGGCCCTCGAAGGGGCCGACGCCGTCGTTCACACGGCGGCGCTGGCCTCGCCCGAGGTGGCGGCGCCCGAGGTGGTGTTCTCGGCCAACACGCAGGCGACGTTCGTCGTGCTGAACGAGGCGGGGGAGCAGGGGGTACGGCGGGCCGTGATCGCCGGCAGCCTGTCGGTCACCGGCCTGCCCTTCGCCAGGTCGCGCCCGCGCCCGCCGTACCTGCCGCTGGACGAGCACATGCCGTTGCAGGTCGAGGACCCGTACGCGCTGTCCAAGCAGGTGGACGAGGCCACGGCGGCGATGATGCACCGGCGGCACGGCATGACCGTCGCCGCGCTGCGCCTCCCCTTCCTCGGCGACCAGGCCCGGCTGGCCGCCCGCGCGGAGCGCCTGGCCGGGGATCCCGCGGCCGGGGCCGCGGAGGTGTGGAGCTACCTCGACCTGCGCGACGCCGCGCGTGCCTGCCTGCTCGGGCTGACGGCCCCGCTGCACGGCGCGCCGGTCATCTTCGTGGCCGCGCCCGAGACACTCGTGGCGACCCCCACCGAGGAGTTGCTGGCGGCGCACCACCCCGGCGTGCCACGCCGTACGGCGTCGCCCGGCAGGACCGTGGCCATCGATCTCGAGCCGGCCAGGCGACTGCTCGGATTCACTGCTCGGTATCGGTTCCCAGAGGAGCGACAATAATGATCATGCCGGAGACGCAGGCGCCGTGGCAGGCCAGGGACGGGCTGCGCATCACCGGCGTGCGCACGATCGTCACCGCCCCAGGCGGGGTCCCGCTCGTCGTGGTGCGGATCGACACCTCAGAACCCGGGCTGTACGGCCTGGGCTGCGCCACCTTCACCCAGCGCTTCCACGCCGTGGTCGCCGCGATCGAGCGGCACCTCGCTCCCATGGTCATCGGCCGGCATCCCGCCGACATCGAGGACATCGGCCGGATGCTGCACTACTCCTCGTACTGGCGAGGCGGTCCCGTGCACAACAACGCGCTGTCCGGCATCGACCAGGCGTTGTGGGACATCGCCGGCAAACGTTTCGGCGTGCCGGTGTACGAGCTGCTGGGCGGGCGGGTCAGGGCGGCTGCCGCCGTCTACACCGGGGCCCGCGGCGGCGGGGTCGAGGAGTCGATCGAGCGGGCCGCCGCGCTCACCGAGCAGGGTTACCGCTACGTGCGGCTGCAGGCGGGCGGGCCGGGGCTCGGCACGTACGGCGGCGTCGGCACGCCCGGCGGCTATCCGGACAGCCCCCACCCTGACGGCTGGGACGTCGGCCACTACCTGCGGAGCACGCCGAAGCTGTTCGAACGCGCCCGCGAGGTCCTCGGGGAAGAACTCGGCCTGCTGCACGACGCGCACAACCGGCTCACGCCGAAGGAGGCCGTGGTGCTCGCGCGGTCGCTGGAGCCGTACCGGCTGTTCTTCCTGGAGGACCCTCTCGCACCCGAGCACTTCGACCGGCTGCCCGAGGTGCGGGCGGCGGCGCCGATGCCGATCGCCTCCGGCGAGCTGGTCTCCTCGGTGACCGACGCGGCGCGGCTCATCACCTCCGGTGGCGTCGACTACCTGCGCCTGCACGTATCGGCCGTCGGCGGGCTGACGCCCGTGCGCAAGCTCGCCGCGCTGTGCGAGCTCACCGGGGTGCGGACGGCCTGGCACGGGCCGCCGGACGTTTCGCCGGTCGGCGCGGCGGCCAACGTCACGCTCGACGTCACCAGCCCCGCGTTCGGGATCCAGGAGGCGCACGTCTACCCGGAGACCGTGCACGAGGTGTTCCCGGGAACGTTGCGGACGGTGAACGGCTACATCACCCCTTCCGACCGGCCCGGCTGGGGCATCGACCTCGATGAGAACGCCGCCAGGCGCTACCAGCCGGAAACGCACCTGCACGAGCGATGGGCGGCGCAGGTGCGCAGGCCCGACGGCGGGATCGAGGCTCCGTGATCTACTACTTCTTGGGGGGAATGTCATGAGACCGAGCGGTCGCCCTCGTCAGGCGGACATCGCCCGGCTGGCCGGCGTCTCACAGCCGACCGTGTCCCTGATCCTCGGCGGCGGCGCCGCGGCCATGGGCATCGCCGAGGAGACCCAGCGCAAGGTCATGGCGGCCGCCGAGCAACTCGGGTACGTGCCCGACCCGATCGCCACCCGCCTGGCGGCCGGGCAGAACAACCTGCTCGGCCTCTACACCTTCACCGCGACCTTCCCCACCGAGATGTCCCACGCCTACTACCCGTTCCTGGTGGGCATCGAGGAGGAGTCGGCGGCGCAGGGCTACGACCTGCTGATGTTCATCGCCTCCAGCGTCACGGGCGAGCGCCCGCACGCCCAGGTGCTCAACCGGGTACGGCTGGCCGACGGCTGCCTGTTCCTGGGCAGGCACCTGCCCGTGCCGGAGATGGACCGCCTGCTGGCCACCGATCTGCCCGTCGTCTACATAGGGCGGCACGACGAATTCGGCGACCGCCTGCCCTACATCGGCGCAGACTACGTCTCCGCCGGCGCCTCCGTGGTGCGGCACCTGGCGGGGCTGGGCCACGAGCGCATCCTGTACGTGCGCGAGGACGACGAGGCGATCACCTCCGTCGACAGGGAGGCGGGCTTCAGAAGCGGCATGGACGAGTGCGGGCTGGCGGCCGAGGTGGTGCGCACCGACGGCGCCGACCTGACCCCCGACCGGCTGCGCGCCTGGCACGACCAGGGCGTCACCGCGATGGTCACCGAGGCCACCGACACCGACGCCGCCCACCGCGCCCTCCTGGCGGCTGCCGAGCGCGCGGGTCTCCGCTTCCCCGACGACCTCTCCCTGGCCACGCTCGGCGACCCCCGCGAGCGCGCGGCAGGGCTCACCGGCTTCGCCGTACCCCGTCGCGAGATGGGGGCCGCGGCCGTCCGGCTGCTCACGAAACTCATCGCGGGAGACCGTACGGTCCCCAGGCACCAGCTCATGACCTGCGAGCTGGTGCCGGGCGAGACCGCGGCACCTCCCCGCTAGCCCTCCCGAAAGGCAGCACCCATGACCGACATCCTCATCGTCGGCGGTGGGCTCGGCGGCGTCGCCGCAGCCCTGGCCGCCTGCCGCGCGGGCCACGACGTCGTCCTCACCGAGGAGACGGACTGGATCGGCGGCCAGCTCACCGCGCAGGCCGTACCCCCTGACGAGCACCCGTGGATCGAGAGCTACGGAGCCACCGCGACTTATCGTGACGTACGCGGCTCCATCCGCGACTACTACCGGCGCTGGTACCCCATGACCGGCGGCGCGCAGCGCTGGCGCGAGCTCAACCCCGGCGCCGGATATGTCAGCAAGTTGTGCCACGAACCACGCGTCTCCCTGGCGATCCTGCAGGCCATGCTGGCTCCCCACGTGGCCGCCGGACGCCTGCGCGTCCTCCTCGAACACCGCCCCGTCGAGGTCGAGGTGGACCGCGACCGCGTCAGAGCCGTCACGCTGCTGGACCTGCGCTCCGGCGACTCGCACACCATCGCCGCCGCCTACGTCCTCGACGCGACGGAGACCGGCGAGTTGCTGCCGCTGGCGAAGACGGAGTACGTCACGGGCGCGGAGGCCCGAAGCGAGCACGACGAGCCGCACGCGCCGGACGAGCACCAGCCGCTGAACATGCAGGGCATCACCTACTGCTTCGCCGTCTCCCACCACGACGGTGAGAACCACGTCATCGACCGGCCTTCGGACTACGGATTCTGGCGCGACTACCGGCCCGAGTTCTGGCCAGGGCCGCTGCTCGGCTTCAGCGCGCCGGACCCGCGCACCCTGGAGCCCGAGGCCCGCTGGTTCGACCCCAACCCGTCCGGTGACCCCCGCGGGGTGCTGGCCGACCAGAGCGCCCAATCAGGGGACAAGGACCTGTGGATGTTCCGCAGGATCCTCGCCCGCGGCCTGTTCGAGCCCGGCTTCGCCGCCTCCGACATCACGTTGGTCAACTGGCCGCTGAACGACTACTGGCTGCGCCCGATCATCGAGGTGGATGCCGAGACGGCGGCGCTGGCGCACAGGGAGGCCAGGCAACTGTCGCTGTCGTTGCTGTACTGGCTCCAGACCGAGGCGCCCCGCCCGGACGGCGGCACCGGTTTCCCCGGGCTCCGGCTCCGCCACGACGTGGTCGGCACCGCCGACGGGCTGGCGAAGTCCGCCTATGTCAGGGAGTCGAGGCGCATCCGCGCGGTCACCACCGTCACCGAGCACCACGTCTCCAGGGCCATCCTCGGTTCCCGCGGCACGCTGCGGCACCATGACTCCGTCGGAGTCGGCGCGTACCGCATCGACCTGCACCCGTCGACCGGCGGGGACAACTACATCGACATCGCCAGCGTGCCCTTCGAGATCCCGCTCGGCGCGTTGCTGCCTGTCAGGATGCGCAACCTGCTGCCCGCGGGTAAGAACGTCGGCACCACGCACATCTCGAACGGGTGCTTTCGCCTGCATCCGGTGGAATGGAACGTGGGGGAAGTCGCGGGCCAGTTGGCCGCGTACTGCCTGCGCCGGGGGGTGGAACCGCAGGAGGTCAGGGAGAAGGAGACCTTGCTGGAGGAGTTCACCGCGGAGCTGGACAGGATCGGAGTCGAACGCCACTGGCCGGCACCGGCGGGCTACTGATCCTCGACCCCGGCGGCCCTAACAGAAGTAGACGATCAGGCGGACGTTGTCCTCGCCGTGCGACCCGGCCAAGGCGCGCATCGCCGAGAAGACCGGCTCCCATTTTCGTGAATCCTCGAAGACGAGCCGGCGCCGGGTGAAGACGACGCGCCGGTAGACGTACTCGTCCAGCTCGACCTCGGCACCCTCCGGCCAGTTCCAATGGTCTTCGCAGTCCGCGCCGAGGAGGTCCGCCGCGGCGTCCTGAAGGCCTGCCGGTGGCCACACGAACCCGTCAGGCTCCAGCGTGCCGTCCGCCCGCCTGCGCAACCGCTCCAGGTGCAGGCGGGCGGGCCGGCCGTCCTCCATACAGGGCTCGTCCCAGTCGACCGCGGCGAGCTCGGCCCACGTGGCATACGAATGGCTGTGCCCGGCAGTGGGGTCCTCGGCCGCCGACCGGAGGTCCGAGGTGGCATCGGCGGGCAGGCCCCGTTGGCCGAACAGCGGCACGATGTCCTCTGCGCTGGGGTAGCCGAAGAGACAGTCCCAGGAGAGCCGGTCACCTCGCCCGTGACGGACTTCGTGCAGCTCCAGGGTCACGTGCCATGGCGGATTCCGCTCTCCCCGCGGCCGGCACTCGATGACCCCGTGTATGTCCACTCCCATGCGCACCGACTCTATGGAAAGAGGCTGTGCTTCTCAGGCAGATCGACGACGCCCGCCAGCGCCGAACCCGCGAACACGGTCAGGGCGACGGCGAGGACACCGAGCAGGAGCCAGGCGATCGGATGGCCGAGGTTGAGTGTCCACGAGGAGGAGCCGAGACGGGCGTGCACGAGCAGGGCCGGGTCGCGGCGGTTGACGTAGACGGCGCCGGCGAGGAACCAGTGGCGGTCGTCGTCGCGCTGGCCGACCCCGGAGTCCTCCAGTTCCTCGCCCGGCAGAGCGGGCAGCCGGTGCCCGGCCTGGCCCGCCTTGATCTCCCACCACACCCAGCCGCCCAGCAGCACGACGAGCGGGGCGTAGCCGGCCACCTGCCAGCCGATCGCGGGGGTGACGAGCTCCCACAACCGCAGAGCCGCGAAAAGCAGGCTCAGGTTCAGGCAGGCCGCTGACAGCAGCGACATCGCCGCGACGCCGCGCAGGTAGACGCGGTAGCGGCGGGCCGAGCCCTTGGGCCTGGCGGCATCGAGGTCGGGGCGGGCGCGCAGCACGGCCAGAACCACGGCGAGGACGATCAGGGCGACGGCGATCTGGTAGATCACCGGCTGGAACGCGCTCAGCACGGTCGTGGGCTCACGCTGCGAGGAGGCCGTGCCGTACCCGAGAAGCAGCGGCAGCGTGGCGGGCAGCCCGCCGTAGCGTGCCCAGCCGACACCAGCGGTGAGCAGCAGCACGGCCAGGGCGGGCAGGCCCCACGACCACGGCACGCGCACCGGGTCGGTGCGGAAGGCGGTGTCCACGGTGACGCCCTGACGTCGCTCGGCCGCCCACCCGCCGGCGAGCTTGGCGGTGCGGACCATGTGATGAGCGCGGTAGAACACCAGCAGGTCCGCGACCAGCACCGCCGTCGCGGTGAGGGCGATCGTGACGGCGGATCCCGTGACCAGCAGCACCGGGATCGAGATCGCCGCGGCGAGCGCGGCCGCCACGACGGTCAGGCGAGCGTGGAAGCGCCGTGCGGCGACTACGGCAGGATCGCCCACCCGCTGCGCGTTCACGCGCACCCCGAACGGCAGGGTGGGCCTGGCCAGCGCCGGCAGCGTCAGCATGAGGGACGTGACCAGGGCGATGACGATCGGGCCGGCGGCGAGGAGCGGGATCATGAGGTCTCCTCGAAGCCGGTCAGAAGAGCCTCGCACCGGCGCAGCACGTCCTGCCGGTCCATGCCGTGAACGGTGGCTTCGGCCAGCAGCACGCGCATGCGTTCCTCCCAGTCGTCGATGAAGGGCGCCTCGGGCGGGCCGGTGGCGGCATCGCGCCGTACGACCGCGCCGCTCTTGCGGTTGATCCGGATCACGCCCTGCTGTCGCAGCAGGTCGTAGGCCTTGTTCACGGTGTGGAAGTTGATGCCGAAATCCGCGGCGAGTTGCCGGGTGGAGGGTAGCGGGTCGCCTTCGCGGGCCTGCCGTCTGGCGATCGCCTCCACGATCCGGTCCCGGATCTGCTGGTAGATCGGGACCTCGCTGTCGAGGTCAAGGGTCAGCTGCACACCTTTACTCTATCTGATATACAACTAATAGAACAGATAGAGCTGGGAGGACACATCGTGTTGCAGATAGAGATCCACCAGGAGACGTTGTCCGTCGGCTTCGCCCCGTGGACGCGGCTGTTCACCAGGACCGGCGCTGTGAGCGTGCCGCTGACGGAGATCGCCGAGGTGCACCTGCTCGACCGGCCGCTCGCGGCCGCCACGGGCACGCACTACGGCCTGCTCGTCTCCGGCGTCATCAAGGTCGGCGCCTGGACGTCGCCGGCCGGCGTCAAGCGGCTGGTCGCCGCCCGGCGGGAGGCCGGCCTGCGGATCGTCCTGAAGAGCCGGGTGTCGGACTACGACGAGCTGATCCTCAGCGTTCCGGGCGCCGAACGGCTCCGGCGGCGGCTGATCGCGGTGCCGGCATGAACATCGAGGTGCGCGGCCTGACCAAGGCGTTCGGGCCGATCAACGCCGTCACCGACCTCGGCTTCGAGGCCGGAGCGGGCATGGTGACCGGATTCCTGGGGCCGAACGGCGCCGGCAAGACCACCACCATGCGGATGATGCTGGGCCTGGTCGCCCCGACCTCCGGCACCGCCACGTTCGGCGGCCGGCGCTACGCCGACCTGCCCCACCCGTCGGCCACCGTCGGAGCCGTGCTGGACGGCGCCGGCTTCCACCCTGCCCACACCGCCCGCGACCACCTGCGGGTCTACGCCCGCATGGGCCGGTGCGGCCCGGCCCGGGTCGAGCGGGTCACGGACCTGACCGGGGTGTCGGCCTTCGCCGGCCGTCCCACGCGCACCCTGTCCACCGGCATGCGGCAACGCCTCAGCCTGGCCACCGCGCTGCTCGGCGACCCCCAGGTGCTGCTGCTGGACGAGCCGGGCAACGGTCTGGACCCCGAAGGCATCGCCTGGCTGCGGCACTTCGTCCGCGAGCTGGCCGCCGACGGCCGGACCGTCCTCATCTCCAGCCATGTGCTCGGCGAGATCGAGCACATGGCCGACCACGTGGTGGTGATCCGTGACGGGCGGCTGGTCACCACCGGACCCATCGCCGGCCTGTACGGCACACCCACCGTGCTGGTCCGCTCTCCGCAGGCGGAGCTGCTAGCGGCCAGGCTGCTGGAGCGCGGGATCCGGGCAGAACATCCGCAACCGGACCTCCTGCGTATTCACGGCCTGAGCACCGCGGAGGTCGCTACCGCGGCCGCCTCCCACGGCGTCGCGCTGCACGAGATCACCCCCGAACGCCCCACCCTTGAGCAGGCATTCCTGCATCTCACCGGAGGTTCCCGATGACCGCGTTCCCGGCCGCGCTGCTCGCCGCGGAATGGACGCGCCTGACCGGCACCAGGCTCTGGCTCTGGGGCCTGCCGGCCGCGCTGGGCAGCGGAGCGCTCGTCGGCCTGCTCGCGCTCGTCGGGCCGGAGAACTTCACCCCTCCGCTGCCCGGGCTGAACACCGCCCAAGGCACCCACGTGCTGCTGGGCCTGCTCGGCTTCACCGTCTTCGCCCCCGCTCTGCTCGGCACCGTCGCCGTGTCCTCGGAGTACCGGCATCGGACCATCACCACGACGACGTTGTTCGCCCCCAGACGCTGGACCTGGCTGGCGGCCAAGCTGGCGGTCTACACCGGGGCCGGGCTCGCCTACGGCGCGCTCGCCGCGACCGTGGCCGGCGGCGCCCTCTCCGGCGTGGCCATGCTCAAGGGCATCACGCTCGGTCTCCCGGCCGGCACGGTCGCGGCCCTGCTGGCCCGCATCGCGCTGACCATGGCCGTCTACACCCTGCTGGGCGTCGCCGTGGGCGCTCTCCTGCGCAACCAGGTGACCGCCCTCGTCGCCGTCGGCGCCTACTTCTACCTGATCGAGACCGTGCTGATGCTCATCCCGGGAGTCAAGGTGCTCTATCCCTACCTCCCGGGCGGCGCCACCGCCGCACTGACCGGCTTCACCTATCTGGCGGACGCCGTCGCCGGTCAGACCGGTACCTCCGCGGCCCGGCTGCTGTCCGCGCCGGCAGGTGGTGCCGTACTGGTCTGCTACGCCCTGATCGCGGCCGCCGTCGCCGTCGCGGCCCCGTTGCGGCGGGACATCATGTAAGGGTCTCGTCGCGGGCGGCGCGCATGAACGCGGTCGTGCGGCGGAAACCCCCTACGAAATCGGGACCTGGAGATCGGCGAAGCGGGCGATCTTGACGTTCAGCGTGCCGGCGGTCTCGGGCAGCGCGAACAGGCTCCAGAACTCGCGTTGCTGCCCGGGGGCGAACTTCGTGGTGCTCAGGCGAACGCCGGACACGTCGGTGCAGGCGCAGTAGGAGTCGACGCCGTCGTCGTCGGCCACTTGGAGGCGGGCGGGCAGGTACTGGCGGCGGGCCTGTACGTCGGTCAGCGTGAGGTTGAAGGCGGCCCGGTACTTGAACGACATCCAGTCCCGCGCCTGGTGGAGCTCGTTGAACCAGGCTTCTTCCGCGCCCCGGTTCGTGATCCGGTACGTCAGCAGCCCGAGGCCGCCCGCCAGCCGGCGCAGGCCGGTGATCTCCATGGCAATCGGCTGGCCGTCCGCCTTGCCCGTGCCCGTCAGGCCCGTCGTGCCGGGAGCGGCGGTCGCGGCGGTCGTGGTCGGCGTGGCGGTCGTGGCCGGGCGGGGCTTGGCGAACGTCACCGTCACGCGGCGGTTGCGGCGTTTGCCCTCGTCGGTGTCGTTGCCGTACAGCGGGCGGCGTGAGCCGTATCCCTTGGCCTGGAATCCCACGCCCTGCCGCGTGACCGCCGTGGACAGCACCTGACGCACGGCCTGGGCGCGGCGGCCGGACAGGGGGTCGTTGATGGCGTCGGTGCCGGAGGAGTCCGCATGCCCCTCCACCCGTACGGTCTCGCCCGGCGAGGCGTCGATGAGCTTCGCGGTGCGGGCCAGGACCGCCTTGGCCTTGGGCGTGAGCGTGGCCTTGTCGACCGCGAACAGCACGTCGGAGGAGAGGTTCACCTGGAGATCCGTGCCGTCGTCCGCCGTCTCCTCCGACCTGTCGAGCGACTCGGACGGGGTCACGATGCGGCGGGTGACGGTGATGACGGGCTCGGCGTCCGGATCGGGGATCGTCATCCCGGGCGGCGTGACCGGCGGGTCGTCGCTGATCGGGACGTTCACCATCGGCGGCCCCACCGGGGTGACGACCGTGGTGGCGGAGGGATTGCCGGTGGGGGCGGGCATGACCGCGTACAGGCTGATGGACTCGCCCGGGTCGATGAAGTAGCCGAGGCCGTCACGGTCCTGGTCGCTGCACAGACACGGGAAGCCGGCCGGCTGGTACGGCAGGATCCAGGCACGCGCCTGCGCGTCCAGCACCCCGATGCCGGACGCCCATCGGATCCGGCCGAGCGGGCGGGTGTTGTCGCCCATCTCGCCGGTCCACGACAGCTTCTTCTCGCTGCCCGTGTTCGTCAGCCTGACCTGGGCGATCAGGTGCTTGCCTTTGACCCGGTCGAGCCCGACCACCTCGACTTTGAGGTTCTCGGTCATCGTGCTGGAGGTCTGCGCCAGCGCCGGACGGGTGTCCTGCGCGGTGCCGCTCGCGGTGGCCGAGGGAGGCGGGGCGGGGGAGGCGGACGTGCGTGGCGCGGCCTCGGGGGACACGGCGCAGGCCGAGGCGGTGAACAGAGCGAGCAAGGGGACGGCGATCCGGGAACCCATTGGAGAGATACTGCCGTATTCGGATCAAGAGCGCGTAATTGGCAGAAAAGGCCCTCTCGTCAGTGCACCATCCGGTGCGGGGCGGGCGGCGGCTCCAGGCTGACCCGGGCCACCGCCTGGACCTGATCAAGCTGCAGAGTGTCGCGCATGTGCGGCAGCGCGATCGTGGACAGGTGCCGGCTGAGCTCTCCCATAGGCGCCCTCTCGTCGGCGACCACGCGTAGCCGCACTTCAGGGCGGTGATGCGAGCCGGTCAAGCCCGCGTCGGCGCTGAGCACGGCCGGGCTCGACGCCACGTCGGCGGCGACCGCGTGCGCCATCCCGTCCGCGGACACTTCGGAGAAGCCGGTCGGCGACCTCTCCAGCCGGATCGGGCGGTGCGTGATCTCCCTGCGGCCCTGTGCCAGAAGCCAGCGCAACGCCAGCAGCGCCACCACGATCGACACGATTGCCACGGCCCACCAGATCGCCGGGCTGTTGCGGGCGAAGAACCCCTGCACGCCGCCGTCCACGATCGGAGTCCGCGCGGATCCGAAGCCGCCCAGCCCGCGGGCCGCCGCGAGCCCGCCCAGGACGACCAGCACCGTCCCGACCAGCGCGAGTCCCCATCGGTTGCCCCGGCTGGCCTTCCTGCTCACTTGCGCTCCTTGACGTCCACGGTCACCCGGTACGGCTCCACGAGGTCCAGTCCCGCCAGCCTGGTGAGCACGGCGGCGCGCACCTCCTGGGTGAACCTCTCCTTGTCCCACCCCGACGTGGCGGGCGTGACGGCGACGGTCCAGCCCCGAAGCCTGGCGTGGGCCGAGTGCACGCCCGGCACCTCCTCGGCCGCGTGTGCCAGGGCCCTGGTGAAGCTCTTGGGGCGCAGTCCGATGATCACGTCGGGGTCGCCGCTGCGTACCGGCATCATGCGCGGCCGTCCCGGCACCAGAGCGAGGATCAGCAGCGCCAGCCCGAGCAGGGCCACGACCATCGAGGCCACCACGAACAGCGGGTTCGACCACGGTGTGGACAGCGCCCAGCCGAGCATCCGGTCATAGGGCACCAGGCGCAGCGGAGCGCCGAGCAGCGCGGAGACGGTCTCGGCGGCCACGAGCAGGCCCAGAAGGGTGAGCAGCAGGGCCACCACGATGGCCGGAGCCCTCCTGGACGGGCGGAACGCCCGCCTGGCCGCCCGATCGGCGGCCCTGGCGCGCTTCGCCTGGTAGGCGTCTCCGGGGCCGCCCCCGGGTGGGATGGCGCCGTGCTCTTGCTCCGGTGTTCGCCCGGTCACGGCAGGTCACCGCCGAAGTCGGTGATGGTCACGTCCAGACGGGTGACGTTCAGGCCGGTCTGGGCGGCGACGCGAGCGATCACGTGCTGCCTGAGCCGCGCCCCCACGGCGCGCAGCGGTGACGGGTAGGCGACGTTCACGTCCAGGTGAACCATGGCCTGCTCGCCGCGGACCTCGGCGCCCGGCGAGCGCGACGTGCCTGTGGGACGCACCCGCAGCACCTCGGGAACCTCCTCGGCGGCGAGGCAGGCGATCTTGGCGACCACCCGGCCCGCGATCCGCGTGCGCCCGCGCACCTCGGGCGGCGGGGGCGTGAGCCGCTGCCCGGGCACGGTGGCGGTGCCTGTGGCGGTGCCTGCGATCACTTTCGCCTCACGGACAGGTTCACCTCGCCGGTCTCGGCGATCCGGCCGACGAGGTAGCCGACGGCGCCGAGCACCAGCACGATCAGGAACGCCACCAGCCCGCCGAACGCCCCGACGATCCCGAGAACGATGCCGACGGTCATCCCGATCACCGGTAGCCACTGGTTGTTCATGGTCCCTCCACGATGTCGTCCACGATGTCGTCGATGCGCACGTCCACCCGGCGCTCGCCGGCCAGGTCCGTCACGGCTCGCCGTACTTCGTCGGCGGTCTGCGGGAGCGGGCGGGCCGTCGTGGCCACGATGGCGATCTCGACCGCGCGGTCGTTCACGGAGACGCCGGTCAGCCGCCGGCCCGGCAGGTAGGTGGCCACGGTCCCGAACCGGCCGCCGGACAGCCCGGCCACGCCGGCACACGATCGCGCCCGCTCGGCGATCGCCCGCGCCTCGTCCTCGGCTGGGCGCGTTCCGGTTCCCGGGCCCGTGCCGGTTCCTGGGCCCGCGCCGGACCTTGGGGCCGGGCCCGTGTCCGTCATTGGACCCGCGGCTCCGTCTCGGTGTCCTGCCCGCGGCTCCTGTCGCTGTCTCGGTCGCGGTCCTGCTCGGGCAGATGGACGTCGTCGACGCGGATGTTGACCTCGGTCACCTCGAGCCCGCACATCCGCTCGACCGCGTTGATGACGTTCTTGCGCACCGCGCCCGCCAGGTCCGGGATCGCCATGCCGTACTCCACCACCAGGTCGAGGTCGATGGCGGCCTGCCGCTCGCCCACCTCCACCGACACGCCCTGCGTCACGCTCTCGTCGACACCGACCATGCCGCGTACGCTGCCCAGCGCGCGCGCCGCACCCCCGCCCATGGCGTGGACGCCGGACATCTCGCGGGCGGCGAGCCCGGCGATCTTGGCGACGACGACGTCTTCGATCCTGGTGGTGCCCTTCTCGGTGACCAGCCCGGTCCCCGGTCCGCCCTCGTACGTCCTGGCCCTCGGCACGGTCGTGGCCTGACCGGTTTCCGCAGCTCGGTTGGACATTGTGTCTGACACGACCCGTCACCTCCCTGGTTGTCCTCCTCAATAGGCACTGATATCCGCCTATGTGCACCTGATGCCTCATAAAAAGGACTTTGGGGGCATTTGTGGCAATTACTTACTAATGGGCGGTTGATGGTGGCCGCATGTCGCCGGATCGCGTCCCCGGCGAAAGAGGCCAGGCGCACGGATACGATCGAGTGGTTCCGTTCGGAGAAGGAGGCGCGGTGCCGGGCACGGAGGAGCAGGCCAAGGCTGTCACCTGGCTCATGCTGATCTACCGGGTGCCCAGCGAGCCGACCAGGCTGCGGGCCGCGGTCTGGCGCAAGCTGCGCAACCTCGGCGCCGTCTACCTGCAGAACTCCGCGGCCGCCGCGCCGCGCACGCCGCAGAGCGAGCGGGCCCTGCGGGCGCTGCGCAGCGAGATCGTCGAGTCGATGTCCGGGCAGGCGTTCCTGGTCACCACCTCGTCGGTCATCGGCGAGTCCGACCTGGTAGCGCTCTACAACGCCGCCCGCGACGACGAGTACGAGGAGATCCTCGACAAGTGCGCCGACTTCCACGAAGAGGTGGCCAAGGAGGTGCGGGCCAAGCACTTCACGTACAGCGAGCTAGAGGAGAACGAGGAGGACCTCACCAAGCTCAGGGGCTGGTACGAGAAGGTCAAGACCCGCGACGTCCTGGGCTCGCCGCGGCGCAAAGAGGTGATCAAGGCGCTCGACGACTGCGCGCGGACGCTGGAGGAGTTCGCCGCCTCGGTGTATGAGGCCGAGGACAACGCGATCTTCCAGCACGGCGCCGGGTGAGCGCGGGCGGCCCACCCCGGCTACCGGTCGCGGACGTCGATCCGCAGCGCGATGGCGAAGGCGGCCATCAGGCAGACGCCGAGCACCGGCGTGAGCACCGTCGACGGCACCGCGAACGCCAGCAGCGCCACCGTGCCCAGCGCCAGCGTGACGACCACGGCGACGGCTATCTTCCAGTCGTCGCCGACGATCAGGTCGTACCAGAACTGTCCGAACCCTCGGATGAACCCCATGCCTAGCTCCCTGAAGTAGTGGGCACGGCCTCGGGCCGCGCCTGCGACGGACGCCTGAGCGCGCGCACCATCAGGCGCGACAGCCCGTACCAGGCGGCGATGAGCACCAGGATCGCCAGGTCGGAGCCCGGCCACTCCAGGCTCTCGCGGCTGCCGGTGAAGATGCCGAGCCCCTCGACCGCCCAGTACGTGCCGAAGCCGGCCAGCAGCAGGCCGACGCCGTACTTGAGCGTGTTCTCCGGCACCTTCGACAGCGGCCCCCTGACGGCGATGCCGACGACGAGCACGAGGAGCACGCCGACCACGGCCGCCCCGATCGCCACCGGCATGTTGTCGGCGCTCAGGCCGAAGGTGATCACGATGAAGACGACCTCGACGCCTTCGAGGAAGACGCCCTTGAAGCTGATCATGAACGAGAACCAGTCGAGCCCCTTGGCCTTGACCTCGCCCGCGTCCTTCGCGGCGGCCACCTCGTCCGCGAAGATCTGGTCCTCGTCGTGCATGGCCTTGCGCCCCGACGATCTCAGGATCGCCTTGCGCAGCCACTGCAGGCCGAAGATCAGCAGCAGGCCGCCGATCGCGAGCTGCAGCGCCGCCTCCGGCAGCCAGGTCGCCAGGGCGTAGCCGGCGGCGGCGGTGAACGCGGCCAGGGCCACGAGGGCCGCGCCCACGCCCATCAGGGTGGAGCGCCAGCTCCGCGTCATGCCCATCGCCATGACGATCGTCAGGGCCTCCACCATCTCCACGATCGAGGCCAGCAGCACCGCCGCGCCCAGGCCCCATGCGGCCGCAGTCATCGGCCCACATCCTTCCGTTGCGCCATGAATGTAACAGTTGTTAGTTTTCCCATATATCGCTGGATATGTCCATGCAGGCCTGGATGCTCGCCCGTGCGAGATCGTCGTTCCAGGGCTCCGGCCAGGAAGAGAACTTGGCGATGACCAGCTCGGCCCTCTCGTGCACGAACAGCAGCTGGCCGTGGATGCCGAGGGCCAGATACGCGCCGCCCCGATCGCGGGGCGCGGCCACCCACCACTGGTTGCGGTAGTAGGCGCCGGGCAGCGTCAGCCACGGCGAGCCGTTCCGGGTGAAGGCCGCGGCCTGGCCGGCGTCGGGCTCCAGGGTGTCGGCGACCCAGCCCTCGGGCACCACCCGCGTCCCGTCCGGGCGCAGCCCGCCCCGTCGCAGGACCTCGCCGAGCCTGGCCAGGTCGCGGGCCGTGCAGCAGACCCCGATGTCGGCCAGGGCGTTGCCGTTGCGGTCCACCGTGATCTCGGCGTCGTACTCGGCGCCCAGCCCCTGCCAGAGGTGCTGCGAGATCAGCTCGGGCACCCGCAGGCCGGTCGCGCGCTCCGCCAGGATCCCCAGCACGCACGTCAGGGTCGAGCGGTACTCGAAGTCGCCGCCATGGGGCCGCACCCGGGTCAGCCGCCACAGGTGGCTGCGCGAATCCTCGTCCTCCCCGGGCGACTCTGGGAAGCTCGACGGGGGCGCCCACAGGCAGGTGGCGTAGTAGGCGCGCTGGAGTTCGAGCGTGGTGATGTCCTCGCGGGTGCCGGTCCGCATGTCCAGCACGTGGCGGACGCCGGCCCCCTCCAGCCCGGTGCCGCGGAACTCGGGCACGATCGCGCAGACCTCGTCGTCGGCCGACAGCGCCCCGGAGGCGATGACGGAGCCGACGGCCGTGGCCGTGATGGACTTGGAGACCGACATGCACAGGTGCCGGGTCGCGGGCCGCATCCCGTTCTCGTACCGCTCGTGCACGAGCCGGCCCCGGTGCAGCACGACCAGGGCGTCGGTGTGGGTGCCCTGGTCCAGCCCGTGCAGGCGCGGCTCGGGCCCGCCCGGCACGAGCTCGAACGCGGGCCCCTCACCTCGGGAAACGACCGCGGTGGGGATCAGCTCCCTGACACGCTGATACCCGACGACGTTGTGCGGGGGGCGCATCCAGTTCTCCAGCGTCACCGCTTCAGCGGACACGGTGGGGTCCTCCTTTGACGAAACCTTTCGGCACGGCTAGAAATGGCCTGTCCCCGCCGCTCGGCGGCCCCAGACACAGACGGAGATCAATGGCCACGAAGCGAGCGCGCCCCACGATCCGTGACGTGGCGATCCAGGCGGGCGTGTCGATGACGACGGTCTCCGACGTCGTCAACAGCAAGGGCCGGGTGGACCCCGCGACCCGCGAGCGGGTGCTGACGGCCGTCTCGGAGGTCGGGTGGCGGCCCCGGCGCTCGGCCCGCGCCCTGCGCTCCGGCCGGACCGGGGTGTTCGCCATGTGCCTGCCGGTGGGCCACGTCGGCGTGGGGGAGTGGCTGGTGAACGCCGAGTACGACATGGCCCTGGTGGCGGCGTGCGCCGCGGCCACCGTCGACTCCGACCGCCAGCTCCTCGTGGCCCCGCGGCCCAAGGACGTCAGGGACCTCGTACGGCTCGACGTGGACGGCGTGATCATCGCCGATCCGCGCGAGGGCGACCAGGCGCTGACGGTGCTCAACAACGCGGGCGTCCCCGCGGTGACCATCGACCGCGACATCCAGCGTACGGACGGCTGGTGGGTCGAGACCGACAACGCGGGCAGCACCGTGCAGGTGCTCGACCACCTCACCGCGCAGGGCGCCAGGAGCATCGCGCTGGTGACGGCCGACGCGCCCTGGGCCTGGTTCGAGGACACCTCGGCGGCGTACGCGCGCTGGTGCGCCGGGCACGGCGTCAAGCCGCTGGTCCGGCTGATCGACGTGGAGCGGCCCAGGGCGACCGCGGCGGCCGGTGTGCGCAGCCTGCTGCGGCTCAAGAACCCGCCGGACGCCGTCTTCGCCATCCCGTACGGCACCCCGCTCGGCGCCCTCGACGCCATCGTGGAGTCCGGGCGCTCGGTGCCCGGCGACATCCTGCTGGCCGGTGGCATGGACGGGCAGATGATGCAGGGCTCCTCGCCGCCCATCACCGCCGTGGACCTGCGGCCCGTGGAGATGGCCAGGGCGGCCGTCGAGCTGCTGGCCAGGCGGGTGGGCGGGGAGAAGGCCGCGGGCCCCGTCGTCATCGAGACGGCGCTGCGGATCCGCGAGTCGACGACGCGCTCCTGACCGGACCGGCTCACCCGCCCGCCGGGGACCCGGCGCTTGAGGGATCGGCGGCCGTTCACCCGACTGCCCGGGAGCCGGCGCCTGAAGGATCGGCGGGCGTTCACGCGCCCGCCAGCGATTCGGCCAGGGACACGCAGGCGCTGACGGTGTCCTGGGCGAGCAGCGTGGACCAGCCCTGCGGCCAGGTGGAGAACTTGGCGACGACCACCTCGGCCGGCTCGTGCACCAGCAGCAGCTGCCCGTGGATGCCCAGCGCCAGGTAGATCGCCCCCTGCGGGCCCGACTCGGCCACCCACCACTGGTTGCGGTAGTAGGCGCCGGGATCGGGCAGGTAGCGGGCGCCGTGCTCGGTGAAGGCCGCCCGCTGGCCGGCGTCGGGCACGAGCGTGTCGGCCACCCAGGCGCGCGGGATGGCCTCGACGCCGTTCACGTCGCCGTTGCGCCGCATGGCCTCGCCCAGGCGGGCCAGGTCCCGCAGCGTGCAGGAGACGCCGACGTCCGCCAGCGCGTTGCGGTGCCCGTCCACGCAGATCTCGGCGTCGCGCTCGGCGCCGATCCGCTGCCAGACCTCGCGCGAGACCAGCTCGGGCAGCCGGGTGCCGGCCGCGTGCTCGGCCACCAGGGCCAGCACGCAGGTCAGCACCGACCGGTACTGGAACTCGCCGCCGTGCGGCCGGACGTTGACCAGGTCGGCGAAGTACGAGGTCAGGTCGGTGCGCACGCCCGGGCGGGTCATGGGCGCCCACAGCGTGGCCTCCATGTCGGTCCTGGACTGCTCCTCGGTCAGCCGTCCGGTGCCGGTGCGCATGTCGAGCAGGTGGCGCACGGTCGCGTCCGCGAAGCTCGTCCCCCGCAGCGTGGGGACGACGTCCCCGGCCAGGTCGTCCGGGCTCAGCGCCCCTTGCGCGACGACCCGGCCGACCGCCGTGGCGGTGATCGACTTCGAGATCGACATGCACAGGTGCGCCGTCGCCGGGGTCATGCCGTTGTCGTAGTGCTCGAAGACCCTGCGGCCCCGGTGCAGCACCAGGAAGCCGTCCGTGAAAGTCCGGTCGAGCAGCCGGGCCAGCGGCTCCGCGCCGCTCCCGCCGCCGTCGTCGGGATGCGAGGTATAGCCCACCTCGCGCTCGCCGAGCGGCAGCGGCGCCCGCGGCAGCTCCATGACGGGACCGGCGCCGCGTTCGATGACCGCGGTCGGCACGATCTCCCTGACGTGCTGGAACGACCAGCGGTTGTACGGCGCCCGCAGCCAGTTGGCCAGCGTGGGCCGGTCCGTGACCGTCCGTGGGGGGAGGTGGATCGTCACACGTACCTCGCAATGCCGAATCGTTTCGGCAACCTTAGGCAGCTACCCCGAAAGGCGCAACAGCTATCCGGACATAGCGGCATTAGGTCGATCATTTCCATTGCCGAATGACCGTTGACACCATCAAGCGCCGGTGGTTGTATGTGCCGAAACGTTCAGGCAAGAACGCTTCGGTCGCCTGCGCTGCACGTCAACGGGCTGAAAAAGCACCCGATAGGCGCCGAGAGAGGAACAACATGAGCGCGCCCCCCACATCGCCTGACAGTTTCAGCATTCGCCCGCGTCTTGTCGCTTCCGTTACGGCCCTGTTGCTAGTCGTGACCGGCTGTGCCGGACAACCCGAGGCGGCCGGGCAGCCGGCCGGGCAACAGGCAGGGCAACAGACAGGGGCCACCGGCTCCTTCTCCTTCACCGACGACCGCGCCGAAACGGTTCGGCTGGACAAACAGGGCCTGCGGGTCGTCGCCCAGGAGGACGCCGCCAACGCCCTGATGCACCTCGGCATCAAGCCGGTGGGCATCTTCGGCGGCGCGCCGCTCAACGGCAACCCCATGCTCAAGGGCCTCGACCTGACCGGCGTCGAGTCGGTCGGCGAGGTCTTCGGCGAGGTCAAGATGGAGAAGCTGGCCGCGCTGCGGCCGGATGTCATCGTCTCGACCTTCTACACGGGCGACGGGGTGCTGTTCCCCGGCGGGGTGTACGGCTTCCAGACCGAGAAGATGCAGAACGACGCCAAGGCCATCGCCCCGATCCTCGCCATCGACTCGACCAAGCCGTCCTCCCACGTCATCCAGCGCTTCTCCGAGCTGGCCAAGGCGCTGGGCGCCGACGTCGACGGAGGGACGGTCGCGCAGGCGCGTACCACCTGGCAGAGCGCGGTCGAGGAGCTGAAGACCACCGCCAAGGAGCGCTCCAACCTGACCGTGCTGGCTGTGACCCCGGCTCAGGAGCAGGTCTACTTCGCCGTGCCCGACCTGTTCCCCGACCTGCTCGACCTCAAGGACTGGGGGGTCGACGTGATGACTCCCAAGGGTAAGCTCGTCAGCTCCTACTACGAGGCGGTCAGCTGGGAGAACGCCGCGAAATACCAGCCCAGCGTGGTCCTGGTGGACGCCCGCGGCTACACGCTCGGCAACGAGGCGCTGAAGAAGTACCCGACCTGGAACGCGCTGAAGGCCGTGCAGGCCGGCCAGGTCGGCTCCTGGGTGCGGGTCTCACTCAACTACGCCGACTACACCAAGCAGGTCCAGGATCTGACCGCCGTGCTCAAGCGCGCGGGGAACGTGTAGCCCGCATGGCGACCACTGTGCGCAGCTCCTTCCGGCGTGATCAGGCCGCTCCCCGCAAGGGCCTGGTCAACGGGCTGGGCCGGCCCGCCGGGCTGGTGATCGCGATCGCGGCGCTGGCCGCCGTCGCGCTCGCCAGCCTGGTGCTGGGCTCCCGGCACCTGCCGGCGGCGGCTGTCCACGACGCGCTGCTGAACTTCGACCCCTCGGACGAGGCGCAGACCGTCATCCGCTCCCTGCGCGTCCCGCGCACGATCATCGGGCTCCTCACCGGGCTGGCGCTCGGGCTCGCGGGCGCCGTGATGCAGGGGGTGTCCCGCAACCCGCTCGCCGACCCCGGCATCCTCGGCGTCAACGCGGGTGCCGCGCTGGCCGTGCTGACCGGGGTGCAGTTCTTCGGCGTCACGACCCTGCTCGGCTACGTGTGGTTCGCCTTCGGCGGCGCCGGCGTCGCGGTGCTGGTCGTGTACGTGCTCTCCAGCATCGGCAGGGACGGCGCCACCCCCGTGAAGCTCGCGCTGGCGGGCACGGCGGTCACGGCCCTGCTGGCCTCCTTCACCACGCTCGTCCAGCTCCTCGACGTCAGGACCATGGACGCCTACCGCGCCTGGGCCGCCGGATCGCTGGCGGGCCGCGGCGCCGACGTCGCCGCCGAGGTGTGGCCGTTCGTCGCCGTGGGCGCGATGCTGGCGCTGGCCAGTGGCCGGGTGCTCAACACGCTCGCCCTCGGCGACGACGTGGCCCGCTCCCTGGGCCAGAACGTGACCCGCGCCAGGATCGTCAGCGGCGTGGCGGTCATGATCCTGGCCGGCGCCGCCACCGCCGCGGCCGGGCCCATCGTCTTCATCGGCCTGACCGTGCCGCACATCGCCCGGGCGATCGTCGGCCCCGACTACCGCTGGATCCTGCCCTACAGCGCCGTGCTGGCGCCCGTGCTGCTGCTGGCCGCCGACGTGGTCGGCCGGCTCGCGGTGGCGCCGGCCGAGCTGCAGGTCGGCATCGTGACGGCGCTGCTCGGGGCCCCGGTGTTCATCGCCCTCGTCCGCCGCAAGAATCTGGCCTCCCTATGACCTCCACCATGGCTTCGACGCCTGACGTCCTGGAGCGGGTGTCGCGTACGCGCGGCCGCGTCGCCGCGCGCAAACGCGTGGTCACCATCGCCCTGGCGCTGGCCGCCCTGCTGGCGTTCTGCCTGAGCCTGTCCGTCGGCGACTTCACGATCTCGATCCTGCGCGTGCTGCCCGCGGTCTTCGGGGCGGGCGAGCGCGGCGAGGTGTTCGTCGTCCAGTCGCTCCGCCTGCCGAGGGCGCTGCTGTCCGTGCTGGTCGGGGCCGCGTTCGGCATGTCGGGCGCGGTGTTCCAGTCGCTCGCGCGCAACCCGCTGGCCAGCCCGGACATCCTCGGCATCACCGCGGGCGGCAGCCTGACGGCGGTGATGGGGCTGACCCTGCTGGGGCTCAGCGGCCTGCCGCTCTCCCTCGCCGCGACGGCCGGCGCGCTGATCACCGCGGGCCTCATCTACACCTTCGCCTACCGGCGCGGGATGTCGAGCTACCGCCTGGTCCTGGTCGGCATCGGCGTCGGGGCGGTCGCCACGGCGCTGACGCAGTTCTTCTGGACCCGCGCCCACGCCCACGACGCCGCCTCGGTCGCGCTCTGGCTGAGCGGCAGCCTCAACGGGCGCGGCTGGGAGAACATCGAGCCCGTCGTCCTGATGCTCCTCGTGCTCATCCCGGGCACGCTGGCCCTCGGCAAGCAGCTCAACGTGCTCGAACTGGGCGACGACTCCGCGACCGCCGTCGGCGTGCCCGTCCAGCGGGCCAGGCTGGTGCTCCTGATCGCGGGCGTGGCGCTGGCCGGGGCCGGGATCGGCGCGGCCGGGCCGGTGGCCTTCGTGGCGTTCGTCTCCGCGCCCGTCGCGCGGCGGCTGTCCAGGTCGCCGGGGCCCGCCCTGCTGCCCGCCGCCCTGACCGGGTCCGTCCTCGTCTGCGTGGCCGACCTGATCGGCCGTACGGCACTGTCCAGCTCCGAGGTCTCCGTCGGCGTCATCACCGGCATCGCCGGCGCCCCGTACCTGCTGTGGCTGCTGGCCACCACGAACAGCTCAGGACAAGGAGATTGACGGCCATGCCATCCTTCCGAGCCGACGACCTGCCGCACCCGGCCGGGGCGTCATACCCGGACGCCCTCGACTCCCTCAGCCCTGAGAACCCCGCGCGGCAGCTGTGCGGCCGCGGGCTCCGGCTCGGCTACGACGGCGCCGACATCGTCAGCGGCCTGGACATCGACATCCCGCCGGGGAAGATCACCGTGCTGGTCGGGGCCAACGCGTGCGGCAAGTCCACCACGCTGCGGGCGCTGGCCAGGCTGCTCAAGCCGCGCGGCGGGGCCATCACGCTGGACGGCAAGGCCATCCACGAGATGCCCTCCAAACAGCTCGCCACCAAGATCGGGATCCTGCCGCAGACGCCGACGGCGCCCGAGGGCATCACGGTGGCCGACCTCGTGTGCCGGGGCAGGTACCCGCACCAGAAGTGGTTCCGGCAGTGGACCGACGAGGACGAGCGGGTGGTCGCCTGGGCGCTGCAGGCCACCGGCACCGCGGAGATCGCGGGCCGGTCCGTGGACGAGCTGTCCGGCGGGCAGCGCCAGCGCGTGTGGATCGCGATGGCGCTGGCCCAGGAGACCGGGATCCTCATGCTCGACGAGCCCACGACCTATCTCGACGTACAGCATCAGATCGACGTGCTGGACCTGCTGGTGCAGCTCAACCGCGAGGAGGGACGGACCATCGCCGTCGTACTGCACGACCTCAACCTGGCCTGCCGCTACGCCCACCACCTGATCGCCATGCGCAAGGGCGAGATCGTGGCCCAGGGCGAGCCGGGCGCGATCGTCACCGAGGAGCTGGTGGAGGCGGTCTTCGGGCTGAAGTCGAAGGTGATCCCCGACCCGGTCTCCCAGACCCCGATGGTCGTGCCCATCGGCCGGCACCTGAGGTTCTGAGCGATGTCCATCAACTACCACTTCTCGGACGAACGCGACCCGCTGGCCCGCGGCCGGGGCATCGGGGAACGCTGGCGGGCCCAGATCCACGGCACGGCCGAGGACTACGCCTGGCTCTTCGACGCGGCCAAGCTCGACCGGCACACCGTGCGCCGCATCGCCGAGCAGGGCTACGAGCACCTGCGCGCCTGGGCCCCGGGGCTCGCCACCGAGCTGGCGGGCATCGCCCAGGGCGCGGGCCTGGAGCTGTGGGAGGTCGCGGCGCTCAACTGCCGGACCGAGATCCTGGTCAGGGGCTCCATCGCCGGGCTCAAGGAATGCACGGCGGCGGCCTGGCTGCCTCCGGGCGAGCCGCCCAACGCATTGCAGACCTGGGACTGGATCCCCTCGGTCGGCAACTTCACCGTGCTCCGGCACACCTCGCCCGCGGACCTGACGGTCGCCACGTTCGCCGAGAACGGCGTGCTGGGCAAGGCGGGCGTCAACAGCGCGGGGCTCGGGCTGCTGTTCACGCTGCTCTGCCACACCTCCGACGGCACGCGGGAAGGCGTGCCCATCCACGCGGTCGCCAGACATGTGCTCGACACCGCGCGATCCGTGCGGGACGCCGTGGACATCGTCCGGTCGGCCCCGCTCACGGCCTCGGCCTCGTTCACGGTGCTCACCTGGGACGGGCGGAGCCCGGACGGCGCCGTCATCGAGGCCACGCCCGAGGAGGTCGTGGTGCTCCCGCCCGAGGAGGGATTTCTGCTGCACACCAACCACTTCCTCGACCCGGGCCTGGCCAAGGGCGACCGGCTGGCGGCCATCGGCGACGACACCCTGCCCCGCATGGACGTGCTGCGCGAGCGCAGGTCCGTCATGACCGCGCAGAGCCGTACCGAATGGGCGAAGGGGCTCGTCCACCACTGGGAGGACGGCGCGCCGGTCTGCGCGCACCCCCGGCCGGGCGCGCCCGTCACCGACCGGTGGGAGACCAAGATGCTCATCAGCTTCGACCTCGAACGACACCGCCTGGTCCTGCAGGAGGGCGGCCCGTGCGCCGTCACGGCGGACGGCTGGACGGAGGTCGCGGTATGAGCTGGGACATCGCCGCGACCGGCCAGCCCGCCCGTGAGGTCTCCTTCACCACCTCCGAGGGCACCTGGATGAGCGTCTCCGTCGCCCCCGACGGCTCGGCGGTCGTCTTCGACCTGCTCGGCGACCTCTACTCCGTGCCGGCCGAGGGCGGCACGGCGACGCTGCTCCAGGGCGGCCCCGCGATGCACCGGATGCCGTCCGTCAGCCCGGACGGCGCCGAGATCCTCTACCTGAGCGACGCCGACGGGTTCGACAACCTGTGGGCCTGCGGCATCGACGGCTCGAACCCGCGGCAGCTCACGTGGGAGACCGACATGCTCCTGACCGACCCCGTCTGGGGCCCGGACGGGCGCAGCGTGATCGCGCCGGCCATGTTCCGCGCGCACCGCAGGCTCTTCTCCTCCCAGATCCGCCTCTTCGAGGGCCCCGGACAGGGACGGCTCCTCGTGGACGTGCCGGCGAGCGGGCGCGACGTGCTGGAGCCCGCGCTGTCACCGGACGGCGCCTGGCTCTACTACACCGAACGCCTGGTCAACCCCAAGATCTACGTGGACGCCAACCACGCCAACTACGCGATCAAGCGGCGCCGGCTGGAGGACGGGCACACCGACACGGTGGTCGGCGGCTTCGGCGGCGCCATCAGGGCTGCGCTCTCCCCGGACGGCAGGCGGCTGGCCTTCATCCGCCGCGTCATGGCCAAGACCGTGCTGTTCTGCCTGGACCTGACCCCCGACGGCCGGCAGCGCCCGGTCTTCGACGGCCTCGACCGCGACAACCAGGCGGTGTGGGAGCTGCAGGGCAACTACTACCCGAGGTTCTCCTGGTTCCCCGACAGCCGCCACGTCGCCATCTGGGCGGGCGGCGGCCTGCAGCGCATCGACATGGACGGCGGCGGGCGCACGCCGATCCCGTTCACCGCGGAGTGCCGCCACACGCTGATCGAGCCGGTCCGCGTCCGGCACGACCTGGCGCCCGAGAAGGTGACGGCGCGGGCGGTGCGGCACCTGGCCGTCGCGCCCGGCGGCCAGGACGTGGCCTTCACCGCGCTGGGACGGCTGTGGCACACCACCCGCGGCAAGGACGCGATCAGCCCCGTCGGCGACCACACGCGGCACGCCAACGAGCCGGCCTACAGCCGGGACGGCCGCCGGCTGGCCTACGTCGAGTGGGACGACGAGCGGGGCAGCACGCTGCGGGTGTGCCGGCGCGACCGCTGGGACGAACCCGCCGAGGTGACCGCGTCGTCCGGGGTCCTGCGCCAGCCGGCCTTCAGCCCCGACGGGACGCTGGTGGCGTACCGGCTGCAGGAGCACGACGTCCAGCTCGGCGGCTCGACCGCGCGCCCCGGCCTGTACGTGGTGAGCAGCCGCGGCGGCGAGCCCCGCTACCTGGGCCCGGCCGACGACGCGCCCGTCTTCGCCCCCGACGGCACGAGGATCTACGCGAGCGCCGTCGACTCCTCCGGCGAGGAGCCCGTCGAGGTGCTCTTCAGCGTCGACCTGCGCGGCGGCGACCGCAGGGAGCACGCCCGCGCGGCCGGCCCCGACACCTACGAGCTGCGCCTGAGCCCGGACCGCGAGTGGCTGGCCTTCCGGCACGCCGGCGAGTACCACGTCATCCCCTACCGGGAGACCGGCCACGAACTGCTGATCACGGCCGACACCCGCGAGGTGCCCTGCCACCGGCTCACCGGGAACGGCGGCTACGCGCTGGCCTGGGCCGCCGACGGCCGCAGCGTGCACTGGGCGCTCGGGCCGGAGCTGCACCTGCGGGAGACCCGCGACTGGTCGCAGGTCCGCGAGCCCGCGCCGGTGCGGCTCACCGCCGACGCCGACGTCCCCGACGGGTGCGTGGCGCTGACCGGCGGCACCGTGATCACGATGCGCGGCGAGGAGGTGCTCCACGAGGCCACGGTCGTCGTCCGGGGCAACCGCGTCGTCGCGGTCGGAGACGTCCCCGTGCCCGAGGACGCCACCGTCGTCGACTGCACCGGCATGACCCTGATGCCCGGCCTCATCGACGCCCACGGCCACATCGACGCCGGCACGGACAACGGCGTGACCCCGCAGAAGCAGGCGGCCAGGTACGCCGCGCTGGCCTTCGGCGTCACCACGAACTTCGACCCGTTCTCCACCGAGCTGCCGAACTTCGAGAGCACCGAGACCACCCAGGCCGGGCTCACGGTCGGCCCGCGCTGGATCGGCACCGGCTCGGCCATCCACGGCCGCCCGCGCAACGTCTTCCACCTCTACAGCCCGATCGACACCTACGCGGACGCCGAGGGCGTGATCAGGCGCAAGAAGGCGCTCGGCGCGCTGAGCGTCAAGAGCTACAAGCAGCCCGCGCGCCGGCACCGGCAGATGCTGGTCAAGGCCGCCCGCGAGCACGGCGTCAACATCGTGGTCGAGGGCGAGACCCACTTCTACAACAACATCAGCATGATCCTGGACGGCCACACCAACCTCGAGCACAACCTGCCCGTGGCCACCGTCTACGACGACGTCGTGCAGCTCATGGCCCTGGCCGGAGTGTCGAACACGCCCACGCTCGTGGTCGCGTTCGGCGAGCTGTTCGGCGAGAACTACATGTACCAGCGGACCGAGGTGTGGAAGGACCCCCGGGTCCGGACGTACGTCCAGGCGTGCCTGAGCGGCTACAGCCCGCTGAACACGCCGTACGAGGCCCCGCCCCACGCCCGCGCCATGACCACGATCCACGTGGCCGACGAGCTGTACGACATCGGCGTCCTGGCCGTTTCCCGCTCGGTCGACCGGCTCGACCGGGCGGGCGTGCGGATCAACGCCGGCTCGCACGGCGAGATCCCCGGCCTGGCCATGCACTGGGAGATGGCCCTGCTGGCCGCGGGCGGCATGCCGGCGCACCGCGTGCTGCGGACCGCGACGATCAACGTGGCCGAGAGCCTCGGCGTGGACCACCAGATCGGCTCGCTCGAACCGGGCAAGCTGGCCGACCTGATCGTCCTGCGGGAGAGCCCGCTGGACGACATCGGCAACTCCACGACCGTGGCGATGACGATGGTCAACGGGCGGCTCCACGACGCGTACTCCCTGGACGAGCTGGCCCCGCGTCCCAGGCCCAGGACCAGGTTCTACTGGGAGACCCGCGACACCCACGGCATCGACTGGTGCGAGGCCTGGGGCGGCGGCTGCTGCACGTGACCTGGGTCACCGGCAGCTCAACAGCCCGTACCATCGGCGCATGACGTGCGTGCTGGTCGTGGAGGACGATCTGGTCATCAGGTCGGAGCTGGTCGAGGCGCTGGCGGCCCAGGGGTATGAGGCGGAGCCGGCCGCGGACGGGGCCGAGGCGCTTGCGGTGGCGGGGCGGCGTCAGCCGGATCTGGTGCTGCTGGATCTGGGGCTGCCCGACGTGGACGGGGTGAGCGTGTGCCGGCGGTTGCGGGCGAGCGTGCCGGACACGGTGATCGTGGTGCTCACGGCGCGTACGCAGGAGTTCGAGGTGGTGGTGGCGCTCGACGCGGGTGCCGACGACTATCTGACCAAGCCGTTCCGGTTGACCGAGCTGATGGCCAGGATCCGGGCTCATCTGCGGCGGCGTGGCCCGGGGCAGGGGGATCGGGTGTTGACGGCGGGGCGGTTGCGGCTGGATGTGCCTGCCCGTCGGGCGTATGTCGGGGAGGCGGAGGTGGCGTTGCGGCCGAAGGAGTTCGATCTGCTGGCGGCGTTGGTGAGCCGGGCGGGTGAGGTGGTGACGCGCGAGCAGCTCATGGACGAGGTGTGGGACGAGAACTGGTTCGGTCCGACGAAGACGCTGGATGTGCACGTGTTCGCGCTGCGGCGCAAGCTGGCCTCGCATGGTGAGGGGATGGAGCGGATCGTCACCGTACGGGGGCGCGGCTACCGCTACCAGCCGTGATCCCGCCCAGGTCGCGATCGCAAGGTAAACGTCCCGCTAACCCCCTGCTCAGCGGGCGCTTTCCGGCCCGCTCGTAGCGTGCTGGACATGAAGGCAAGGCAGGGTGTCCTGGCTCTGGCCATCGCAGGGCTGGCGGCGGGCTGCGCGGTAGCAGCGCCCACCGAGACACAGACGCATCCCCAGTCACAGACGGCGCCGGTGGCCGCTCCACAGCCCACGGAGTCCAATCCGCCCGGCGACATCCCGGACGACACGGTGTTCGTGACCTACCGGCCTCCTGGCCAGCCGTACGAGGTGAAGGTGCCCGAAGGCTGGGCGCGCACGGACCTGCCGACCGGAGCCGGCTTCACCGACAAGCTGAACAGCGTCCGCGTCGAGACCAAGGCCGCCGCCGCGCCGCCGACGGCGGCGTCGGTCAGGAACCAGATACACAGCGGCGACATCCGCACGATCGACACGGTGACCAGGAAGGGCGGCCAGGCGGTACGGATCGTCTACCGCGCCGACAGCAGTCCCGATCCGGTCACCGGCAAGGTCGTGCGGGACGAGATCGAGCGCTACCTCTTCTACCGGTCCGGACGGGAGGCGATCCTGACCCTGTCCGGGCCCGTCGGCGCCGACAACGTGGACCCGTGGCGCACGGTCTCCGACTCCTTCCGGTGGGTGCCGTGATCCTCCAGGCCGAGGAGCTCTACCGGTTCTACCGGTCGGGAGAGGAGGAGACCAGGGCGCTGCGCGGCGTCACCCTGCAGGCGGCCGCGGGCGAGGTCGTGCTGGTCAGCGGCCCGTCGGGGTCGGGAAAGTCCACGCTGCTGGCCTGCCTGGGCGGGCTGGACGACCCCGACGGCGGCACCGTCCGGGTGGACGGCCACCGCATCAGCCACCGGCCGGAGGCCGAGCGGGCCGCGCTGCGCGCCCGGCTGGTCGGCGTGCTGCTCCAGAACGGCAACCTGATCGAGCACCTGACGGTGGCGGCCAACGTCGACCTGGCCCAGCGGCTGGCGGGGCGGCAGGACCGGCGTCTGCGCGAGGAGTTGCTGGCCCGTCTGGGGATCTCGGCCAGGGCACGGGCGTGGCCGAGCGAGCTGTCCGGCGGAGAGTCGGCCCGCGCCGGGCTGGCCGTGGCGCTGGCGAACCGCCCGGCGCTGCTGCTGGCCGACGAGCCCACCGGCGAGCTCGACCAGCACACGGAGGCGCCGGTGCTGCGGCTGATCCGCGAGCAGGCCGGCGAGCGGACCGCCGTGGTGATCGCCTCGCACAGCCCGGCCGTGCGCCGGCTGGCCGACCGGGTGATCGAGCTGAAGGACGGGCGGGTGACATGACCGCGCTGGTCACCTGCCAGAACCTGGCCAGGGCGTACGGCAAAGGACCGGACGCCCTGGTCGCCGTGCACGGCGTCACCTGCGAGCTGCGGCCGGGAGATCAGGTCGCGGTCACCGGCCCGTCGGGATCCGGCAAGACGACGCTGCTGCACCTGCTCGCCGGGCTCGACCGGCCCACGGCGGGGCGGATCGGCTGGCCCGCGTTCGGCGACCGCCCGCGGGGACGCGTCGGCGTGGTCTTCCAAGGGCCGAGCCTGCTGTCCCCGCTGGACGTCGCGGAGAACGTGGCGCTCCCGCTCATCATCGCCGGACTGGGGGAGGCCGAGGCCAAGGAGCGGGCGCTGATCGCGCTGGCCACCATCGGCCTGGCCGACCTGGCCGGATCGTTGCCGGAAGAGCTGTCGGGCGGGCAGGCGCAGCGCGTCGCGGTCGCCCGGGTGCTCGCCGCCGGGCCCCGGCTGATCATCGCCGACGAGCCGACCGCGCAGCTCGACTCGGACCTGGCCCGCCGCGTGGTGGACCTGCTCACCGCGGTGGCGTACCAACTGGACGCGGCTCTCGTGGTCGCCACCCACGACCCGGCGGTCGCCGCGCGGCTGCCCCGGGCCTGGACCATGAGCGACGGAGCGCTGACATGCTGATCCTCATCTGGCTGCGCGGCCTGCTGGCCCGCCGGGCGGGCAGGCTGGCCGCCGCCGCGGCGGGCATCGCGCTCGCCGTGGCCCTTCCCGCCGCACTGGGCGCGTTCCTCGCCTCCGCCAAGGAGACCATGACGGCCCGCTCGATCCAGCGGGTGGCCGTCGACTGGCAGGTGGAGCAGCAGCCGGGCCAGACCGTGTCCGTCCCGATGCCCGGCACCTCCAAACAGGTGAGCTTCGCCAGGATCGACGGATTCGAGTCCCGCCAGGCCGGGCAGACGCTGACCACGGGCGCGGGCCAGGTTCTCGGCCTGCCGGCCGACTACGCCGCCACCTTCCCTGGCGAGCTGCGCCTGCTCGCGGGCAAGGCGAACGGGCCCCTGCTGGCCCAGCAGACCGCCGCCAACCTGCACGCCCAGCCCGGCGCCATCGTCACCGTGCGCCGTCCCGGGCTGGCCGACGCCCCGGTGACGGTCGCCGGGGTGGTGGAGCTGCCCGCCGCCGACTCGCTGTTCCAGCGGGTCGGCGCCCCACCGGGCGCGCAGCCGCAGGCGCCCCCCGACAACGTGCTGCTGCTGCCGGAGGCCGACTGGCACCGGCTGTTCGACGGCATCCCGCGCGACCGGGTACGCACCCAGTTCCACGTCCGCATCGGCCATCGGCTGCCGGCCGACCCGGCGGCGGCCTACACCGCGGTCACCGGGCAGGCGCGCAACCTGGAGCAGCGCATGGCCGGTACCGGGCTGGTCGGCGACAACCTCGGCGCCGCCCTGGACGCTGCTCGTGCGGACGCCCTGTACTCGCAGGTGCTGTTCCTGTTCCTGGGCACGCCCGCGGTCGTGCTGGCCGCCCTGCTCGCCGCCCTCGTCACGCGGGCGGGGGCACAGCGGCGGGCGTCCGACCAGGCGCTGCTGCGAACCAGGGGCGCCTCGCGGGCCACGCTCGTGCGGCTCGCGCTGGCCGAAACCGCGCTGGTGGGCGTCGTCGGAGTGCTGGCCGGCCTCGGGCTGGCCGCCGTGGCCGGACGGGCGCTGTTCGGTTCGGCGGACGTGTCGTGGTGGGCCGCCGCACTGGGGCTGCTGGTCGTCGCCGCCACCGTGCTGCCGCCCACGCTGCGCGCCACCACCGTGTCGGCCGCCCGCCGCCCCGTCGGCGGGTCACGCCGCTCGCCCGCCTGGCTGCGGTACGGCCTCGACCTGTGGCTGCTGGCCGGAGCCGGCGTGGTCTTCTGGATCACCAGCAGGAGCGGCTACCAGCTCGTCCTGGTCCCCGAGGGCCTGCCCCAGCTGTCGGTCGACTACTGGGCCTTCGCCGGCCCCGCGCTGCTGTGGGCGGGTGCGGGCCTGCTCATCTGGCGCATCACCCGGATGATGCCCGTCACCTGGGCGGCCAGGCCGCTGGCCGGGAACCTGGCGGGCACCGTGTCCGCGATGCTGACGCGGCAGCGCGCGCCGCTGGCCCGCACGGCCACCCTGGCGGCGCTGGCCGTCGCGTTCGCGGTCTCCACGTCCGTCTTCGACACCACGTACCGGCAGCAGGCGCAGGTGGACGCCGAGCTGACCAACGGCGCCGACGTCACCGTCTCCCAGACCACCGCCACGCAGGGGCAACTCGCGGCCGTGCCCGGCGTGGCGCGGGTGGAGCCGTTGCGGCACCGCTTCGCCTACGTCGGCTCCGACCTGCAGGACCTGTACGGCATCCGCCCCGCCACGACCCGCCTGCACGACACCTACGTCTCCGGCGGCACCGCCAGGGAGATCCTCGACCGGCTCGCCCGCCAGCCGGACGCGCTGCTGGTCAGCCAGGAGACCGTCAACGACTTCCAGCTCCATCTCGGCGACCAGGTGCGGCTGCGCACCGAGGACGGCACCACCGTGCCCTTCCACTACGCGGGCATCATCACCGAGTTCCCGACCGCGCCCCGCGACAGCTTCCTCGTCGCCAACGCCGCCTACCTGGCCCGCCACCTGCCCACCGACACCACGTACCTCATCACCACCGACGGCACCCCACCCCGCCAGGTCGCCGCCGACCTGCGCCACAGGCTGGGGCCGACTTCGAAGGTCACCGACGTGGAGACCACGCGCCAGGTCATCGGCAGCAGCCTCACCGCCGTGGACCTGTCCGGCCTGACCGCCATCGAGCTCGGCTACGCGCTGGCCCTGGCAGGGCTGGCCACGGGCCTGCTGCTCGTGCTCGGCTTCGCCGAGCGGCGCCGCACGTACGCGCTGGCCAGGGTGCTCGGGGCGACCCCGCGCCAGCTCGGCTCGTTCGTGTGGGCAGAGGTGGCGGTGGTCGGCGTGGTCGCGGCCGGGCTGGGGGCCGCCTGCGGGTGGGCGCTGTCGAGGATGCTGGTCGCCGTGCTCAGCGGCGTGTTCGACCCGCCGCCCGACGCGCCGGCCGTGCCGTGGGCGTACCTGGCCGCTCTCGCGGTCCTCGGGCTGGCGGCGCTGGCCGCCGCCGGCGCGGCCACGGTCCGGGCCGCCCACCGCCCGCCGCTCACGGTGCTACGCGACCTGTGACCGGCCACCCGGGACCCGCCGCGCCGGAGTGCCCGGCTCGGCCGTGCGCGTACGGCGTCGCTGCTTCGTGGCCGCCGCGCCAGGTTTGGGCAGTCGCAGGAAGATCTTTGCGCGTTTTCGCGCGTTCGCTGTGTGCCGGCAGTAGCGCCCGCGACATCATGCCGCATGCCAAACGTGCAGCTCAGGGGACGATTTTCGGCCGAAATAGGACGCAACGCACTGCTGGTCATCGCAGCGCGCGCACTACGCACCTTCGGATACGGATGCACCAGCGTGCTCCTGGCCGAACTGCTCGCCCAGGACGGCGACGCCCCCTGGCAGACCGGCCTGCTGCTGGCCGTGGCCGCCACCGGGTCAGTGTTCGCGAGCCTCACACTGGGCCTCTTCGCCGACCAATGGGGACGGCGAAGAACACTGATCGCATGCGGCTGCCTGATGGCGGTCACCGGCACCGTGTTCGCGCTCAGCGAGTCCTACCCGATCCTGGTCGCCGCCGCCTTCATCGGAACGATCTCACCCTCCACCAACGACAACACCCCCTTCTCCGGCCTGGAACAGGCCATCCTCGCCCAAACCTGCCCCCAGGCCCGCCACAC
Source organism: Nonomuraea sp. NPDC005650 (assembly GCF_040605375.1). Lineage (NCBI taxonomy): Bacteria > Bacillati > Actinomycetota > Actinomycetes > Streptosporangiales > Streptosporangiaceae > Nonomuraea > Nonomuraea sp. NPDC005650. Next base: position 173,222 of record NZ_JBEXCR010000017.1, on the reverse strand, counting down.
CGCCATCTTCACCTGCTACAACGTCACCGCCATGACCTCCGGCGCCCTCGGCGCCCTGGCCGCCGCCGCACTCGGACTCCAGCCCTGGACCTCGGCCCCCGACGCCGCCTTCGCCCTGTACGCCCTCCTGGCCGCCGGCACCGTGACCCTGTTCTGGCACCTGACACCACAAGCCGAAGCACCCCAGACCACACCACCCGGCCACAGCCGGCACCGCGTACGAGTGCCGGGCCAGGTCCGCCTGCTGGCCGCCCTGTCCGCTCTGGACGCCCTGTCCGGCGGACTGGCCGTCCAAGCCGTACTGGCCTGGTGGTTCGCCCACCGCTACGGCGCCACCACCACACAACTGGGCCTGGTGTTCTTCGCCGCCAACCTGCTGCCGGCCCTGGCCCAGCTCACCGCCCCGCTGCTGGCCGCCCGGCGCGGCCTGCTGGCCACCATGCTCCTGCCGCACACCGCGGCCAACCTGCTGCTGGCCTGCGTCCCGTTCGCGCCGGACCTGGGCACCGCCGTCGCCCTGCTGCTGCTCCGCCAGACCCTCTCCAAGATCGACGTACCGGCACGACAGGCCTTCACCGCCGCGGTCGTCCCCTCCGCGCATCGCACCGCCGCCGCCAGCATGACCAGCCTGGCCCGCAGCATCGCCGTCTCAGCCGCGCCCCTCGCCGCCACAACCCTGCTGACCGGCACCCTGGCCACGCTGGGAGCTCCGCTGCTGCTCGGCGCGGCCTTGGGCCTGGGCTACGACCTCGCCCTGTGGCGCGCCTACCGGGACGCGCCCCTGCCCGAAGGAGCCGGACCTGCCGACGCGAGCTGCTGACTCGAACCGTCGACTTTCCGCAGGCCCGGGGGCTTGCCGGCCGTTCGGTCTGGCGCGGCTTACGGGCGGAAGGTCACCTCCGGGAAGCGTCGAGAGGGCCGGTCCAGCAGGTGTCCCTTCCGGCGCAGATGGCGGTCGAAGAAGGCGAGCGGGTAGGCCCGCTGGATGGCCACGGCCCGTGCGGGGGCGAGCGTGCCGATCTGCTCGGCGACCTGCGAGGCGCTCAGGCCCAGCGCCGGCGCGGCCTGGGCGATGATCACCTCGAGGTCGGTGTAGGTGGCGTGCTCAGCGCCTTCGGCGCGCACCGCGAGCTTCCAACCTCTCAGGTGCGACCAGAACGTGGCCAGATCGGGGATGTTCTCCGGCCGGGCCTTGGTGGCCTCCATCAGCAGGTACGGGCGATCGAGTCCCGCCGTGACCACAGGGCCGGCGACGGGTCCGTCCAGGCTGAGGCCCGCCTTGATACGCGGATCCTCGAACATGGCGGAGGCGACCGTGGCGCCGCCCGCGGAGTGGCCGAACATGCCCACCCTGTCGAGGTCGAGCAGGCCGCGCAGCCCCGCGGGCAGGCGGCGACGCTCAGCGTCGGGATTGCCGCCGCGATTGAGCTGCGCCAGCCGGTCCAGGACGAAGCGGGTGTCGGCGACGCGCTGCTCGGCGATCAGCGCACCGGTTGCCGGACCGTCAGGGGCCGAGGCCACGACTCGCCCGCCGGGGAACTGGCCCACGCCGTCGAAGGTGTGGCCGATCGTCCCCACCACGTACCCCCGGCTGGCCAGTTCCTCGACCACCATAGTGTTCATCGAGCGGGGTGTGTCGTTGCCCGGCGAGTACAGCACGACGGGCAACCGGCCAAGCCGGCGGTCGGCGGGCGCGCCTTCGTGGCCATGCGTGAGCGGCAGCAGCACGGCTGCCGCGGGCAGACCCTCCGCACGCAGATACTCCCGTCCGGCCTTCGGCTCGATCCAGGGCGCGACCGGATGCCCGGCGGTTCGCCGGGCGGGGTAGGTCAGGGTGACCATGAGCTCTCGGGGGGTCTGGCCGCCGGCGAGGGGGTCGGGCCGGGAGCGGTCGACCAGGTGCAGGGAGACGGTGCCGAGCGGATGGGGCCCGGTCGGAGCCGGCAGGGTGAGCTGGACGGGTGGCCGGGGCTCGGCCACCCGCGCGGACGCGGGTTGAGCTATGAGCAGCGGCGCGAGGACCATCGCGGCGATCCCAGCGACGGTACGGGGAAGGGGCATGCGTTCTCCTCGGTTCGGACGTGCCTCACAGGCTGACCGGTGCTCCTCAGCCGTGTCGTCTGCCTGCGGGCATCGGCCGATCGGTCGATGTGGCGCCGATGGCGCGCTTCCTAGGCTGAGGTGGTGCTCCCCGCCCGCCTCGGATCAGCCCTCGACCTCTGCATCGCGGCCGGTTACGCCCTCCTGGTCTGGGGGCTGCTCACCCACGAGCTCGGCCCCGGGCCGGTGGCGGTCGCCGGGACCCTGCTGACATCCTTGGCGCTGGCCTTACGCCGTCGCCGTCCGCCGGTGGCGTTCGCGGCGGCGCTCGGGGCCTTCTGGCTGACGCCCGTGGACCCCGTCCTCGCCACGGTGGCTCTGGTGCCGATGGCCGCGGTGCTGTACACGGTGGCCGCCTCGCGTGATGTCCGCTCGGCCGCCTTCACGCTCGCGCTCGCTCTGACGGGACCGCTGGCCACGGCGGTGCCCGATTTCTCGCACAACGGGGCAGTTGTTCCTTTCGCTCTGATCCTCGTGGTCGCGTGGGCGGCGGGTTACGCCCTCGGCAGGCAGCGGGAGTACGGCAGGGTGCTGGTCCGCCACCATGAGCAATCGGCCGAGGCGGAGTCCCAGAGGGCCAGGGCGCGGGTGGTCGAGGAGCGGCTGCGGATCGCGCGCGAGCTGCACGACATAGTCGCCCACAGCATGAGCATCGTCACCCTGCAAGCCGGGTTCGGCCATCTGGTGATCGACGAACGTCCCACGGACGCGCGAGCGGCGCTGAGCGCGATCGAGACCACGGGCAGGCAGGCGCTGGCGGAGATGCGGCGCCTGCTGGGCGTGCTCCGCGACGAGGGAGACGAGGCCGCCGCCATCGCTCCGTTGCCGGGGCTGGCCGGCCTGGACGAGCTCGTAGCGCAGACCGAGCGGGCAGGAGTGAAGGTCGAGCTCACGATCAGCGGCGTTCCCGGAGCGCTGTCCCCGGGCGTCGACCTGACCGCCTACCGCATCCTGCAGGAGGCGCTCACCAACGTGATCAAACACGCCGGCGGCTCCATCGCCCGGGTCGCCATCGCCCATCACCCAGGCGAGCTGGTCCTGCATGTCACCGACGACGGCCGGGCACGGTATGCCGAGGTCGCCGTAGGCACCGGCCACGGACTCGTCGGCATGCGCGAGCGCGTCGCCGCGTGCAACGGGGAGCTGCGGGCCGGGCTCATGCCGTCCGGAGGGTTCGAGGTCGCGGTGCGGCTGCCGTACGAGGAGAGCGGGGCGTGAGCGTGCGCGTGGTGGTGGCCGATGACCAGGCGCTGGTGCGGACCGGGTTGTGCGGCATCGTGGCGACGGCCTCCGACCTGCACGTGGTGGGCCAGGCGGCGACCGGCGCGGAGGCGGTGGAAGTGACCGGCCGGACCCGGCCCGATGTGGTGCTCATGGACATCCGCATGCCCGAGATGGACGGCATCGAGGCCACCCGCCGGATCACCGCCGCCGGGCAGGCGCAGGTGATCATGCTCACCACGTTCGACCTGGACGAGTACGTCTACGAGGCGCTGCGCGGCGGTGCCAGCGGTTTCCTGCTCAAGGACGCCCGGCCGCCGGACCTGTTGACCGCCGTCCGGGTGGTCGCCGCGGGGGAGGCGCTGCTGGCCCCGAGCGTCACCCGGCGGCTGATCTCCGGCTTCGCCGCCCGGCCCGACCTCCGTCCCGGCTCGACGGAAGCGGCGCTGAACGGGGTGACCGAGCGCGAACGGCAGGTCCTGCTCCTGATCGCCCAGGGCCTGTCGAACGCCGAGATCGCTCAACGGCTCCACATCGGCGAGGGCACGGCGAAGACCCACGTGCGCCGCCTCCTGACCAAGCTCGATGCCCGTGACCGGGTCCATCTCGTCATCTTCGCCTACCGGTCAGGTCTGGTTCCTCCAGACCGCGCCACAGCCGAACGCGGTCCGCGAGGACAGTGGCGTTGAAGCGCCGCCGCGGTCGTCGGCACGTTCACGCGCAGAGAGTAACCAGGTAAAGGCCAGGGCTCCGCGAGCCCGGCGTCATCCGGCCGCTCGTCGTGCGCTTCATAATCTGGCTCCATGCGCCTGCTCGCGGTAATGGCAATCGTGCTCGTGGGCCTGACCTCCTGCGGCACGACGTCGGCTCCCTCAGAGGCGCCGCCCTCGATGGCGCACGTTTTGCCGGTGCCCTCCGCCGCGGCGTCGGACGTCTACGCCCATGACCGTCCGGGCCTGCTGAGCCCGGTGGTGGCGCACTATCCCGCGAGGGTGTACGTGCCCAACAGCCAGGCCGACACCCTGGACGTGATCGACCCGGCCACGTACAAGGTCATCAAAACGTACCGGGTCGGCCGACGCCCGCAGCACGTCGTCCCCTCCTGGGACCTGCGGACCCTGTGGGTCAACAACAACGACGGCAACATGCTGACCCCGGTCGACCCGGTCACCGGCAAACCCGGCAAACCGGTTCGCGTCGTGGATCCGTACAACCTGTACTTCAGCCCGGACGGCTCGTACGCGCTGGTGATGGCCGAACGGCTCAACCGGCTGGACTTCCGCGACCCGCACACCATGAGGCTCGACCACTCCCTGAAGTTGCCCTGCAGGGGTGTCAACCACGGAGACTTCACCGCCGACGGCGGCGTCTTCCTGGTCAGCTGCGAATTCTCCGGCCGGCTGCTGGCCATCGACTGGCGGGCCGCGAAAGTACTCAAGATCATTGACGTGGGGGCGGCGAACATGCCGCAGGATGTGAAGCTCTCCCCTGACGGGACCCTGTTCTACTGCGCGGACATGGCCGCGGGCGGGCTGTGGCTCGTGGACGCCCGCACCTTCGCCAAGGTCGGCTTCGTGCGCACGGGCAAGGGCGCGCACGGCTTGTACGTCAGTCGCGACTCCCGCGTCCTGTACGTGTCCAACCGGGGCGAGGGATCGGTCTCCGTGGTCTCCTTCGCGACCCGCAGGAAGATCGCCAAGTGGCGGCTGCCCGGCGGCGGGTCGCCCGACATGGGCGGCGTCTCGGCCGACGGCAGGCAGTTGTGGCTGAGCGGCCGCTACAACGGGGTCGTCTACGTGATCTCCACCTCGACCGGCAAGCTCATCCGCAAGGTCAAGGTGGGCGCCGGGCCGCACGGCCTGTGCGTCTACCCTCAGCCGGGACGCTATTCCCTGGGCCACACCGGAGTGTTCCGATGATCGGATGACACCGCTGGTCAGTGGGGCATGAGGACCTTGTCGATGATGTAGATGGTGGCGTTCCGAGTCTGCACGTTGCCGCAGACGACCTTGGCGTCATTGACGGTGAGCTTGGCGGGAGAACCCTTCACGGTCAGGTCGCCGCCCTGCAGGGTCTTGAGGGTGGCGTTCTTCAGCTCGGCCGGAGTCATCCTGCCCTGAATCGCGTGGTACGAGAGAACCTTGGTCAGCTCTTGCTTGTTGGCCATCAGCTTGTCCCGCGTCTTGACCGGGATCGCCTGGAAGGCATGGTTGTTCGGCGCGAAGAGCGTGAGGTGCGCGGCGGAGTTGAGCTTCTTCTGCAGGCCGGCCGTCTTGACCGCCTGCGACAGGATGGACAGCTCGGGAATCTGGGACAAGGCGGTACCGAGTCCCTTGTCGGCGATGCCGGGCAGGTTCTGTTTGATCGAGGCGCAGCCCGGCCCGACGGGCGTGGCGGTGACGGTCGGCGTGGGCGTCGGCGAGGGCACGTGGACGGATGCGCCGGCTGTACCGGTGACGGCGGTCAGCGCCACCGCTGCCGTGAGAAGTACTCGTTTCATTGCGATCCCCCCGACGTCGGTGTACGTGGTGCATGACCGGTGCCCCGGGCTTGCGTCCCGGGTTCCTCAACCTCAGTGTCGGAGGCCCGGGAGAACGTTTAAGCCATCTCTCCGCCAAAGCGGCACAAAAGGTGAAGACCGGGACTGCGACCGGATCGCTACGAAAGGTGCCCCTGCTCTTGCAGTTCAGGGGCACCTTTTTTCAGGTTCAGCCGGCGCCGGGGACGGTGACGTTCTGCTCCTTGAACTTGTAGCCCGTCTTGGCGGCGTCCTGCAGCAGGCTGTTCATGGAGCTCTTGCTGGCGTCGAGGTCGGCCGGTGTGGCGGTGCCGCTCTTCAGCTTGTTGGTGAGGTTGGTGAAGCTGCCGCTGACGGCCGAGACGGCCTTGCACAGCGTCGGATTGGCCATGGCGAAGTCCTTGGCGACCTTCAATTGGTGCAGGGCGAAGGCGCCGGCCACCGCCGCCTTCACGAATGTCCGCTTCCGCTTCTCCGCTCCTGCCTGGAAACCGCCGCTGCGCAGGGGCTTGTAGATGTAACGATGGAAGGCGCCCAGCGCGAGACCTGCGTGAAGCGCGAAGCGGGTCTTGGCGAGCCGCTTGGCATTGCCTCCCGTCGGGCAGGCGGAGGCGGGCGGGGTCTCGTTGCCTACGGTCGGCCTGGCGACTGCCGCTGGGTCGGTGGCAACCGCGGCTTCGGGGGGCGAGGTGGCGGTCGTGTTGTTTCCACAGCCAACGAGCACCGACGCCGCCAGCAGAACCGTCGCCGCATGCCCGGCAACGGATCGAATGCTCCGTACAGCCACTTCTCCCCCTACGGATGCCTATGAATTCCAACGGATTTCGCGGTGCACCGATCCGCGGTCCCGCGAGTGTCTCGGATGCCGGATCCGCCCCCGAGCCGGCAGTAGTACTCGTGTGAGCCTCGGATGCCACGGGCGGGCGGAGCGCCCGGCACATGAGGAACTTGCCGCCCTGGCCGTGAAGTAAGCGTGCCTTTGCCGCGTACGGGCCGTCTCAGCAGTCTGCCCAGCCGGACATTTTTGAGAAGGCTGACCATCGGTGAGTCAGCTTCGGATCACCTGCCGGTCGCGCTCCGGGAAGTCCCGTTCCCGGCATCGGCCGGGCGCGAGGGACATTGCCGATTATCTAGCGCCCCGGGTCGGTTAAGCACACGGTTGACCGGGAAGTCCGCCTCCGTGTCCCCCCGTCAACCGCCGGGAGGGAACGCGCCGTGACCAGGATCGAGCCGAACGCGGAGCCGCTGGCCTCCGCTCAGGTCAGCCGTACCCGGATCGGGCGGTTGATCGCCTCATGGATGTCCACCACCGACCACAAGGTGATCGGACATCTCTATCTCACCACCAGCTTCGTGTTCTTCCTCCTGGCCGGGATCATGGCCATGGTGATCAGGGCCGAACTGTTCTCACCCGGGCTCCAATTCGTCACGGCGGAGCAGTACAACCAGCTCTTCACCATCCACGGCACGATCATGCTGCTGCTGTTCGCGACCCCGCTCTTCGGCGGGTTCGCCAACGTGATCATGCCCCTGCAGATCGGCGCCCCCGACGTGGCCTTCCCCCGCCTCAACATGGTGGGCTACTGGCTGTTCCTGTTCGGCGGGCTCATCGTGATGAGCGGCTTCTGCACGGCCGGCGGAGCCGCCCCTTTCGGGTGGTTCGCCTACGCCCCGCTCTCGGGCGTGGAGTTCAGCCCGAACATCGGCGGCGACCTGTGGGTCATGGGCCTGGCCCTGTCGGGCCTGGGGACCATTCTGACCTCGGTCAACTTCATCACCACGATCATCTGCATGCGGGCGCCGGGCATGACCATGTTCAGGATGCCGATCTTCTGCTGGAACACGCTGCTGACCAGCATGATGGTGCTGATGGCCTTCCCCGTGCTGGCCGCGGCGCTGCTCGTACTGGAGTCGGACCGCAAGCTCGGCACCCACGTCTTCGAGGCGGGCAACGGTGGCGCGATGCTGTGGCAGCACCTGTTCTGGTTCTTCGGCCACCCCGAGGTCTACATCATCGCGCTGCCGTTCTTCGGCATCATCACCGAGATCCTGCCGGTCTTCAGCCGCAAGCCGCTCTTCGGTTACATCGGCATGGTCGGCGCCACCATCGCCATCGCGGGCCTGTCGATGACCGTGTGGGCGCACCACATGTTCGCCACCGGGCAGGTGCTGCTGCCGTTCTTCTCGTTCATGACGTTCCTCATCGCCATCCCGACCGGGGTGAAGTTCTTCAACTGGGCGGGCACCATGTGGCGCGGGCACCTGTCATTCGAGTCGCCGATGTTGTTCTCCGTGGGCTTTCTGGTCACCTTCCTGCTGGGCGGGCTCACCGGAATCATCCTCGCCTCGCCGGCGCTGGACTTTCACATCAGCGACACCTACTTCGTGGTGGCCCATTTCCATTACGTGGTCTTCGGCACCGTGGTCTTCGCCATGTTCGCCGGCTTCTACTTCTGGTGGCCCAAGCTGACCGGCAAGATGCTCAACGAGCCCTTGGGGAAGATTCATTTCTGGCTGTTGTTTCTCGGCTTCCACACCACGTTCCTGGTCCAGCACTGGCTCGGCATGGTGGGCTTCCCCCGGCGTTACGCCGACTACAGCGTGGTCGACGGATTCACCGACCTCAACCAGATCTCCTCGGTGGGCGGGTTCGTGCTCGGCGCTTCCACGCTGGTGTTCATCTACAACGTCTACTGGACGCACCGCCACGCGCCCAAGGTCACGGTGGACGACCCGTGGGGCTTCGGGAACTCGCTGGAATGGGCCACCTCCTGCCCGCCGCCCAGGCACAACTTCACGTCACTGCCGCGCATCCGTTCCGAACGCCCTGCCCTCGACCTGCGCTACCCGCACCCGACCGAACCGCCGTCGTCCTGAGCGGGGGACTACGTATTTCGCACCCTCGCCGGCCTGCGCCTGAAGTTCAAGGTACGCCGCGAGTTGAGCCTGGGTGGCGTGGCGCAGAGCGCCGGTTCCAGCTGGGTGAAACGTGGGTGAGACGGCGGTGAAAGTCGGCACCAGCACCGTATTCCCATGATGAAGACGCTGTTCTCGGGATGGTGCCGCTTATGGTGCTGATCGGGTAGAGCCGTGAGCTGACCGGCGGCCTGCAACTCATCGTCCAGAGCCTCTCAAATGTCGCATGTCAGGCTCCTCGGCATGGCCCGCTGATCAACAAGGCAACTTCGCGCTGTCTCTCATCACGCGCGATGTCGACGGGGGGAAGAGACCAAGTGACGATCGATGTGGCAAGTGGCCTGACCGAACCAGGCCGCGTCCACGAGGCGATAGAGACGCAGTGCCGGCGCACGCCGGATCGCACCGCCGTCGTGGCGGGCACCGTCCGGCTCGGCTACGCCGAGCTGAACCGCAGAGCCGACGACATCGCCCGCGCCCTGTCCGCGAACGGCATCGGGCGTGGACACCTGGTCGGCGTCTGCCTGAACCGGGACGAGTGGCTGCTGCCCACGCTGGTGGGGGTGTGGAAGGCGGGAGCCGCCTACGTGCCGCTGGATCCGGCCTACCCGGCGGACCGGTTACGGTTCATGGCAGCGGACGCCGCTGTGGTGGCCGTACTGGCCTCGGCCTCGCTGCGCGCGAGCGCCGCTCTCACCGGCGCCGAGGTCATCGTCGTCGACGACGTGCCACCGGGGGAAAGGGCGCCGTTCGTCCCCGGGGCTCCGGGCGACGCGGCCTACGTCATCTACACCTCCGGCTCCACCGGTACGCCCAAGGGCGTGGTCGTGGAGCACCGCAACACCATGAACCTGCTGCGCTGGGAGGCGTCCGCGTACACCGCCGCGGAGCTGGGCGGCATGCTGGCCGGCGCTTCCGTCTGTTTCGACGCGTCGATCAGCCAGCTGTTCCTGCCGCTGGTCACCGGCGGGACGGTGATCCTGGCCGACAACGTGCTGGCGTTGCCGAGCCTGCCGGCCAGGGATGAGGTGACCACGGTCTACGGGGTGCCCTCCGCGCTGTCGGTGCTGTTGCGCGAGCCGCTGCCGAGCGGGGTGCGGGCGGTGTTCGCCGGGGGAGAGCCGCTCACCGGCGGCCTGGTGCGGCGTGTCTACGCCAACCCCGGGGTGCGCCGGGTGCTGAATCTGTACGGGCCGGCCGAGTGCACCACCACCTGCGCCGTGGCCGAAGTGCCCAGGAACCACGAGGGCGAGCCGCCCCTGGGCGAGCCGGTCGCGGGTGCGGTGTTCTCGGTGCGCGACGCGGCGGGGAACCCCGTGCCGGACGGAGAGCTGGGCGAGTTGTGGATCGGCGGTCCCGTGGTGGCCCGCGGTTACCTGGGGCGGGACTCGCCCGCGTTCCGCACGGAGGAGGACGGCGGCCGGGTCTACCGCAGCGGCGACCTGGTCCGCCGGGTGGGCGGCGAGCTGAGGTTCGCCGGCCGCGCCGACGACCAGGTCAAGATCCGTGGCCACCGGGTGGAGCCCGGTGAGGTCGAGTCCGCGCTGGCCCGCCATCCCGCGGTGCGCCGGGCGGTCGTGCTGGCCGCGGCCGGCGACGACGGGATCGCGTTCCTGACAGGTCACGTGGCGGCCTCCGAGGTGAGCGAGCCGGAGCTGCGCGACTGGTTGCGCGCCCGGCTGCCCGACCACCTGGTGCCGACCAGGATCGGCGTGGCAGCGGACCTGCCGCTCACCCCGAACGGCAAGGTCGACCGGGCGGCGCTGCCCGGGCTCGGCGCCGTCCGGGCGGGCGGGCAGGCGCCGGTCGCGCCGCGCACCGAGGACGAGCGCCTGGTGGCGGAGGTGATCGCCGGCGTGCTCGGCCTGCCGCGGGTCGGCGCGCACGACCGGTTCACCGATCTGGGCGGGCATTCGCTGGCGGCGGCCGGGGTGGTCACCGAGCTGTCCCGCCGCCTCGGGCACGCCGTCCCCCTCGCCGCCTTCCTGTCCGCTCCCACCGCGGCCGGCCTCGCGAGCCGGATACGCCGGTCAGCGCCGGCGCTGGTACGCCACAGTGGCCGCACCCGCTACCCGCTCACCGGCATGCAGCGGGAGTTCTGGACCCTCAAGCAGCTCCACCCGCACACCTCTGTCACCACGCTCGGGATCCGGCTGCGTGTACGCGGCCCGCACGACACCGCCTCGCTGAGATCGGCGCTGGACGCGGTCGTAGGCCGGCACGAGGTGCTGCGCAGCACGGTCGCCACCGATGCGGACGGTGTGCCGTACAGCGTGGTGCACCCGCCCGTCACCGTGCCCCTCGTCGAGCACGCGGCGGGAGCGGACCCGGAGAAGGTGGCCAGGGCCGCGGCGACGCACGTGTTCGACGTGACGAGCGAGGTGCCGCTGCTGCGGGCCGAGCTGTGCCGGCTGGACGACACCCTCGCCGAGCTGGTGGTCGTGGTGGACCACATCGCCTTCGACGGCGCCTCGGCCGGGCTGCTGATGGCCGAACTGGCCGCCGAGCTGGCCGGGGAACGGGTCGCCGGGCCGGCGGTCCAGGTCGGCGACGTGGCCGAACAGCAGCGCGAACAGCAGGACCTGGCGCCGCTTCGGGAATTCTGGCGGAGCGAGCTGGCCGGCGCCCCCGTGGCGGGCCCGGCGCCCGCGGACCTGACCGCGGACAGGGTGATCAGGCCACTGCCCGAGGAGTTCGTGACGGGCGTGGACACGCTGGCCCGCGGCTGCGGCGCCACCCCGTTCGCGGTGTATCTCGCGGCCGTCGCCTTAGTGGGAGGCGAGCCCGACACGCTCGTCGGGGTGGCCGCGGCACGGCGGGCCAGGCCGGAGCTGACCGAGGTCGTCGGCCCGCTGGTGGACACGGTGCCGGTCCGGCTGCGGCCCACCGGCGAGCTGACCTTCCGCGACCTGGTCGGGCAGGCCGCGGACGCCACCACGCGAGCACTGGTCCACCAGGAGATCCCGCCCGCGGACCTGCCCCGCGCCCCGGTGCTGCTGGCCATGCAGCACGCCGAGGTGCCGGTACGCCTGGGCGGCCTGGAGCTGCTCACCGAGCTCGGCTCGGGCGCGGCGGTCCACGAGCTCAGCGTGCTCGTCAACCGCACCGCGACAGGCACCGAGCTGCACCTCGAGTACGGCACCGCGCACCTCGACCGGGCGGGGGCCGAGGCGTACCTGGACCGGTTGACCTGGCTGTTGTCGTGCGCGCAGGCCGACCCGGACCGGCCGCAGGCGGCGTTCGAACCGGCCACCCCGGACGAACGCGCCGCGCTGCTGGCCGCCGCGGCCGGACCCGAGCTGCCGGACCACCTTCCGACGGTGCCGGCGGCGGTGGCGGCGGTGGCGGCCCACACCCGCGGGACCGCCGTGGTAGGCCCCGGCGGCACCTCACTCGGCTACGCCGAACTGGACGACTGGTCCGGCCGGGTGGCGACCGCGCTGCCGGCGCACGGGGTGAGGCCGGGCGACGTGGTGGGCGTCTGCCTCCCGCGGGACCACCTGATGCCGGCGGCCCTGCTGGCGGTGTGGCGGGCCGGCGCGGCGTACCTGCCGCTGGACCCGGAGCAGCCGCCCGAGCGGCTGCGCCGGCTGGCCGAGGACGCCGGGGTGCGGCTGGTGCTCACCCGAGGCGGGCTGAGCGCCGCCGGCGTGCCCTCGCTGGACGCGGACCACCTCGCGGCCACGCACGGTGAACGGGGGGAGCTGCCGGAGGTACGGGCCGACGACCTGGCGTACGTCCTTTACACCTCGGGCTCCACCGGGACCCCCAAAGGCGTGGAGGTCACCCACGGCAGCCTGGCCGCCCTCGTGTCGGGGATGGCCGCGGCGCTGCGGCTGGGCCCCCGGGACGTCCAGCCGGCCGTGGCGCCCCTGACCTTCGACGCCTCCGCGTCCGAGCTGTGGAGTGTGCTCGCCGGCGGCGGCACCTGCGTGGTGGTGGACCGGGCCACCGCCGTGGCCGGGCACGCGCTGGCCGAGCTGATCGCGACCAGCGGGGCCACCGTGGTCGACCTGGTGCCCACCGCGTACCGGATGCTGCTGGCGGCCGGCTGGGCCGGCGACCCCGCGCTGCGGGCCGTCGTCGGCGGGGAGACCCTTGACCCGGCCCTGGCCGGGCAGATCCTGGCACGGGTCGGCGAGCTGTGGAACGCCTACGGCCCCACCGAGGCCACCATCACCTCGACCCTGCACAGGGTCGGCCCGCACGAGTCCGGCCAGGTGCCGATCGGGCTGCCGATGCCGGGGGAGCGCGCGTACGTGGTCGACTCCCTGCTGCGGCTGGTGCCGCCGGGCACGGTGGGTGAGCTGCTGCTGGGCGGCGCCGGCGTCGCCCGCGGCTACCGGGGTCGGCCCGATCCGACACCGGCGGCGTTCGTCGACGACCCCTTCACACCTGGCGGCCGGTGCTACCGGACCGGGGACCTGGCGCGGTGGCGGCGGGACGGGACGCTGGAGTTCCACGGCCGCGCCGACCACCAGGTGAAGGTACGCGGATACCGGATCGAGCTGGGCGAGGTCGAGGCGGCGCTGCACGAGGTGGCCGACGGGGCGGTCACCGTGGCAGGTTCGGGCGCGCAGGCGCACCTCGTCGGCTACGTCACGCCGGAGACGGCGGACCTGGCCGCGGTGGAACGGCACGTCCGCTCGCGGCTGCCCGGGCACCTGGTTCCCCGGCGGTGGGTCGCGCTGCCGGCTCTGCCCATCCTGCCCAGCGGCAAGGTGGACAGGGCGGCCCTGCCCGAGCCCGCCGACGCCCCGGAGGCCGCACGCGTCGCCCCTGCCACCGACGCGGAACGCCTGGCCGCCACCGTCTGGGCCACCGTCCTGGAACGGCCGGCCGTCTGGGCCGGCGACGACTTCTTCGCCCTGGGCGGGCACTCCTTCGCCGCGACCCGGGTGACGAGCCGGCTGCGCGAGGCGCTGGGGCTGGCCGTTCCCGTGCGGCTGTTGTTCGAGCGGCCGGTTCTCGCCGATTTCGCCGCCGGAGTGGAAGACCTGCTGGTTGCCGAACTGATGGACGGGAGTGACGGATGACCGAGGTGAGTCAGGACCGGATCGCCGAGCTGCTGCGGTCCCGTTTCGCCACCGCACAGGCGGCGGCCGAAACCTCCGGCGCCCGCATTCCCGCGCTGTCCGCCGTGGACATGCCGCTGTCTCCCGCGCAGGAACGGCTGTGGTTCCTGTCCCAGCTGGAGCCGGACACGCCCGCCTACAACGTGCCGCTGGCGCTGCGGCTGAGCGGGCCGGTGGACGTCGCCGCCCTCACCGCCGCGGTGGCCGACCTGGCCGACCGGCACTGGATCCTGCGCGGCGTCATCGACGGGACGAGAGTGCGGCAGGCCGACGGCGTGCCCGTCCGCGTGGTCGACGTGGATCCCGGCGCGCTGGAGCGCGAGCTGGCCGGCCAGGCCTGGCGCCCGTTCCGGCTGGACGCGGAGCCGCCCATGAGGGCCACGCTGTTCCGGCTCGGCGGTGACGAGTGGGTGCTCGCGCTGACCCTGCACCACATCGCCACCGATGCCTGGTCCGAACGGCTCCTGCTGCGGGACCTCTCCGCCCTGTACTCCGCCCGGCTCGGCCTGACGCCGCCGCCGCAACCGCCGGCCCTGCAGTACGCCGACGTCGCCGCGTGGGAGGCCGAGCAGCCAGAGGACGACCTGGACTGGTGGACGGGGCGGCTGGCGGGTCTGCCGCCGGTGCTGGACCTGCCGTTCGCCCTGCCCCGGCCCGCCGTGCCCACCTGGCTGGGGGCCGCGGTCGAGGTGGAGGTGCCCGAGTCGCTGGCCGCCAAGGTGCGCGCGGTGGCGGGCACGACGCCGTTCATGGTGTTCCTGGCCGGCCTGCAGGCGTTGCTGTCCCGCCTGTCGGGCGGCGACGACATCGCCGTCGGCGTGCCGCACGCCGGCCGGCACCACCCGGACGCCGAGGAGGTCGTGGGCTGCTTCATCAACACGCTGGTGCTGCGCACCGACACCTCCGGCGACCCGACCGGCGCCGAGTTACTGGACCGGGCCCGCGCCGGCGCGCTCGACGCGTTCGGTCACGCCCGCACGCCGTTCGAGCGGATCGTGGAGCGGCTGCAGCCGGAGCGGAACCTGTCGGTCACCCCGCTGTTCCAGGTGATGCTGAACGTGTACGACGCCGGCGCGCCGATGAGCCTGCCGGGCGTGGAGGTACGGGCGGAACCGCTGCATTCGCCGACGGCCAAGTTCGACCTGAACCTGCAGCTCGGCGACGACGGGAGGCGATTCGCCGGTGAGCTGCGTTACCGGAGCGACCTGTTCGCGGAACCCGCCGTACGGCAGCTCGTGGACTGGTACCTGGCACTGCTGGACGGGATGCTCACGGAGCCGGTCGCGCCGGTCCGGCTGCCCGCCGGCCCCGACCTGCGCGGCCCGGCCGGGGCCCTGCCGACGGACGTGCCGTTGCACGTGCTGTTCGAACGGGCGGCCGATGCCCGGCCCGACGCGATCGCGATCGCCGGGCGAGCGGACGGGACGACCGGCACCGCGGTCGCGTGGCAGGACGGCACGGTCGCCTCGCTCGGCTACGCGGAGTTGGACCGGCGGGCCAATCAGGTGGCGCACTGGCTGCTGGCCTGTGGGGTGCGGCCGCAGGAGCCGGTCGGGGTGCTGCTCGAACGACGGCCCGAGCTGGCCGTCGCCCTGCTGGGCGTGCTCAAGGCCGGCGCGGCGTACCTGCCGCTGGACCCGGTGTATCCGGCGCGGCGGACCGAGGCCGTGCTGGCCGACGCCGGCGCCCGGATCGTGCTCACCGAGTCGGAGCTCGTGGCCGCCGCGGCAGAGCCCGCGCACCGGCCGGACGTGGCCGTGCCGCCCGGACACCTGGCGTACGTGATCTACACCTCCGGCTCCACCGGGCAGCCCAAGGGCGTCGCCGTCGAACACCGGCAGATCACCCACTACCTGGGCGCCGTGGCCGAACGGATCCCCGCGGGGATGGGCTCCTTCGCCCTGGTGTCCACCGCCGCGGCCGATCTGGGCCTGACGAACGTGCTGTGCGCGTTGACGACGGGAGCCACCCTGCACCTGATCGACCACGACACCGCCACCGACCCCGTCGCGTACGCCGCCCACGTGGCCGCGCATCCGGTGGACGCGGTGAAGATGGTGCCCAGCCAGCTGGAGCTGCTGGGCATGGCCGCACTTCCCGGGAAACTGTTGATCCTGGCGGGCGAGGCCGTACCGGCGGACCTGTTGGAGCGGATCAGGGCGGCGCGGCCGGACCTGGCCGTTCAGATCCACTACGGGCCCACGGAGACCACGGTGTCGGTGCTGGCCTGCGACGCGAACGAGGTGCCGCCCGGCGTCGCGGCGCTGGGCCGCCCGCTGGCCGGAGTCGAGTGCCGGGTGGTGGACCCCGCCGGGCACCCGCTGCCGCCCGGCGTGCCCGGCGAGCTGTGGATCGGCGGGCCCAGCGTGGCCCGCGGCTACCTGGGCCGGGCCGACCTGACCGCGCAGCGGTTCGCCGGCGGCTGGTACCGAACCGGGGACCGGGTGCGGGTCGGCACGGCCGGGCTGGTGGAGTTCCTGGGCCGCGTCGACGACCAGGTGAAGGTGCGCGGGTTCCGGGTGGAGCTCGGCGAGGTGACCGCCGCGCTGCGCGCCCTCCCGCAGGTGGGGGAGGCGTTCGTGCAGCCGGTCGGCGCCGGCGCGCAACGCCGGCTGGCCGCCTGGGTGACGCCGTTCGCCGGAGAGGGCGTGGACGTCTCGGCGATCAGGGCCGCACTGCGGGAGCGGCTGCCCGACTACATGGTGCCCTCGGCGATCGGCGTGCTGGAGGCGCTGCCGCTCACCCCGAACGGCAAGGTGGACCGAGCGGCGCTCCCGGTGCCCGAGAGCGGCCGAGAGACGCGGATGCCGCCTGCCACACCCCAGGAGCACCTGGTCGCCGAGGTCTGGGCCGAGGTGCTCGGCCTGCCGCGGGTGTGGGCCGACGACGACTTCTTCGCCCTCGGCGGGCACTCCTTCGCCGCGACCAGGGTGATCGGCCGGCTGCGGGAACGGCTGGGCGCGGTGGTCGCGGTGCGGCTGCTGTTCGAGCGTCCGGTGCTCGCCGACCTGGCCGCGGCGCTCCCTCGTCCGGGCGCGGCGGTCAGGGAACGACGGGAGCGGGCGGACGGGCCCGTCCCGCTGTCCGGGGCGCAGGCCAGGCTCTGGTTCCTGGCCCAGTTGGAGCCGGCGAGCACGGCGTACAACGTGCCCGTGGCGCTGCGGCTGCGCGGGCCGCTGGAGGCGGACGCGCTGCTGGGCGCGGTCCGCGAGCTGGCCGAGCGGCATCACGTGCTGCGGAGCGTGATCGACGACTCCGGCGCGGAGCCCGTGCTCGTGGTACGGCCGGCCGAGGACGTGCCGGTGTCCACGGTGAACCTCGCTCCGTCGCAGGTGGCGGATGCGGTGGCCGCGCACCTGGCCACGCCGTTCGCGCTGGACCGGGAGCCGCCGATGCGGGCGGTCCTGCTCGTGGCCGGCGAGCAGGACCACGTGCTCTCGCTCACCTTCCACCACATCGCCACCGACGCCTGGACCCGCGGGCTGCTGCTGTCCGAACTGTCGGACCTGTACGCTTCCTGCCTCGGCCTTCGCCCGCCGCCGGAGCCGCCGCCCGCCCAGTACGCCGAGGTGGCCCCCGTACCGGACCTGGCCGAACTGGACTGGTGGGCCGAGCGGCTGAGCGGCCTGCCGCCGGTGCTGGATCTGCCCACCGACCGGCCGCGCCCCGCGGTGGCGGACTCCGGCGGCGCCTCGGTGGACCTGGAGCTGCCCGAGGAGCTGAGCGAGCGGGTGAGGGCGGTGGCCGCCGCCTATCGGGTGACGCCGTTCATCGTGTTGCTGGCCGGCCTGCACGTCCTGCTGGCGCGGTTGTCCGCCGGCACCGACATCCCGATCGGAGTGCCGGTCTCCGGCCGCGACCACCCCGACACCGAGGGCGTGGTGGGCTGCTTCCTCAACACGGTGGTGGTGCGGGCCGACGTGGGCGGCGAGCCGACCGGCCACGAGCTGCTGGCCAGAGTCCGAGAGGCGGCGCTCGGCGCGTTCGCCCACGCGGGCGTGCCGTTCGACCGGGTGGTGGATCGGCTACGGCCGGAGCGGAACCTCGCCGCGACACCGCTGTTCCAGGTGATGCTGAACTACCTCCCGGACACCGGACGGCCGGAGCTGGCCGGACTGGAGACCGCCGAGCTCCACCTGCCGGAGCAGACGACCAAGTTCGACCTGAACTGGCAGGTGCTCGACGCCGGCCCCGGCCGGCCGTTGCGCGGCGGTCTCGCCTACCGCGCCGACCTCTTCGACGCGGCCACGGCGGCCAGGCTCACCCGGTGGTACCTGGCGCTGCTGGCCGGGATGCTCGCCGACCTGGACGCGCCCGTGAGTGCGCACCCGATGGAGCCGGTGACCGGCCCCGTCGTGGCCGGCGAGCCGCTGCCGCCGTCGGCGGACACTCCCGTGCACCGGCTGATCGAGCGCTGGGCGGACGAGACCCCCGGCGCGCCGGCCGTGGTGGGCGCGGACAGGTGCCTGACCTACGCCGAGCTGGAGGCGGACGCCAACCGGATCGCCCACTGGCTGCTCGGCGCCGGAGTGGGCGCCGACGAGCCGGTCGGCGTGCTCCTGGAGCCGGGGGCAGACCTGGCCTGCGCACTGTTCGGCATCCAGAAGTCGGGCGGCGGCTATCTGCCCATGGACCCGGCCTATCCGGACGGCAGGATCGCCACGATGCTCGACGCCGCCGGGGTGTGGGCGGTGGTCACCACGGCCGAGTTCGCCGACCGGATCGGTCCGGGCCGCCGGGTGCTGGCGCTGGACCGGATGCCGTCCCTGCCGCACAGCCGGCCGCGGGTGGACGTACGGCCGGAACACCTGCATCACGTGATCTTCACGTCGGGGTCCACCGGCACGCCCAAGGCCGTGGCCGCCGAGCACCGCGGCGTCATGAGCTACCTGAGCGGCATGCTGTCGCGGATCGACGTGCCGGGCGGGTCGTACGCGGTGGTGTCCACGCCCGCCGCGGACTTCGGGCTCACCTGCGTTTTCGCCGCCCTGACCACGGGCGGCACGGTGCACCTGGTGCCGCGCGAGACGGCGATGGACCCCGCCGCGTTCGCCCGCTACCTGAGCGAGCACCGCGTCGACGTGGTCAAGTGCGTGCCCAGCCACCTGGAGCTGCTGGCCTCCGGCGGCGACCTGGCCGCGGTGCTGCCGGACGAGCTGCTGATCCTGGCCGGTGAAGCCTGCCCGTGGGACCTGGTGGAACGGGCCAGGGCCGCCCGCCCGGGACTGCGGATCCAGAGCCACTACGGGCACACCGAGTCCACGATGATCTGCCTGGTCTGCGACACCGAGGAGATCCCCGCCGAGCGCCGGACCGGCATCGTGCCGCTGGGCCGCCCCCTTCCGGGGGTGTACGGCCATCTGGTGGACGCCGGGATGCGGCCGGTGCCGATCGGGGTGCCCGGCGAGCTGGTGGTCGGCGGCCCTGGTATCACCCGCGGCTACATCGGCCTGCCGGAGCTGACCGCCGAACGGTTCGTGCCCGATCCGCTGACCGGTCAGGGCCGCTGTTACCGCAGCGGCGACCTGCTGCGCGTCACCGCGGACGGGCAGGTGGAGTTCCGCGGCCGCGTCGACGACCAGGTCAAGGTGCGCGGCTACCGGGTGGAGCCGGGCGAGGTGACCACCGCCCTGCGCGCCCTGCCCCAGATCGGCGACGCCGTGGTGCTGCCGGTGGGCGAGGGCAAGGCCCGCCGGCTCGCCGCCTGGGTGACGCCGTCCGGCGCGGGCACCGTGGACATCTCGGCGGTCCGGTCCGCGCTGCGGGAACGGCTGCCCGACTACATGGTCCCCGCCCAGTTCGTCGTCCTCGACCGGCTCCCGCTCAACCCGAACGGGAAGGTGGACCGGGCCGCCCTGCCCGAACCGCGGCCGGAGGCCGCCGCCTTCGTGCCGCCGGACACGCCCGGCGAGGAACTGGTCGCCCGGGTGTGGGCCGAAGTGCTCGGCGTGGCAGAGGTCGGGGCCAACGACGACTTCTTCGCCCTGGGCGGCGACTCCTTCGCCGCCGTGCGCGCGGTCAAGGAGATCGGCCGCGGCCTGCGGGTGATCGACCTGTTCACCCGGCCCACCGTCGCCGAGCTGGCCGCGTTCCTGGACCGGGAGCTCCTGGGCGGGGAGGTCGGCGGCGGGCTGCTGCACCGCCTGGGCGGCGGCCGTACCAGCGAGTTCACCCTGGTGTGCGTGCCGTACGGCGGCGGGTCCGCGGCGGTGTACCAGCCGCTGGCCCGGGCCCTGGGCGAGCGGGTCGAGGTGCTCGCCGCGGAACTGCCGGGCCACGACCCCGCCCGGCCAGAGGAGACGCCGCTGCCGCTGGACGAACTGGTGGAGGCCCTGGCCGCGGAGGTGGCCGGCACCGCCTCAGGCCCGATCGCGATCTACGGCCACTGCGTCGGCTCCGCGCCCGCGGTGGCCCTGGCACGCAGGCTCGAAGCCGACGGGATCCCCGTGCTGGGCGTGATCGCGGCCGGCAGCTTTCCCACGGCCCGGCTGCCCGGCCAGGCCCGGCGGTTCTTCCGTGGTGATCGCTGGGTCTCCGACCGGATGTTCCGCGACGCGCTGCGGGCCTCGGGCGGGCTGCCCGACGACCTGGACGAGGCCGCAGAACGGACGGCGGTGCGTGCGATG
Source organism: Nonomuraea sp. NPDC005650 (assembly GCF_040605375.1). NCBI lineage: Bacteria > Bacillati > Actinomycetota > Actinomycetes > Streptosporangiales > Streptosporangiaceae > Nonomuraea > Nonomuraea sp. NPDC005650. The sequence continues at coordinate 152,766 of NZ_JBEXCR010000017.1, read as the reverse complement.
CGCCACGACGCCGCCCAGGCGCGGGAGTGGTTCGGCCGGGAGCTCGCCGGCCAGACGCCGCCACTGCGCGCCCCCATCCTGTGCGTGGTCGGAGAACGGGACCGCGCCACCGAGCTGTACGAGGAGCGGTACGCCGAATGGGCGGCGTTCGCGCCCAGGGTGGGGCTGACCGTGCTGCCCCGCGCCGGCCACTACTTCCTGCGGCACCAGGCCGAGCCCCTGGCCGCCCTGGTGATCGAGCACCTACGGCGCTGGGCCGCGGGGCGGCTGCCCGACCCGGTACGCCCGCCGGGCAGGACCGGCCTGGGCCGCTTCTACACCGTCGCCGGTGGGCAGCTCGTGTCGGCGGCCGGCACCGCGCTGAGCTCGTTCGCCCTCGGTGTCTGGGCCTACCAGCGCAGCGGCGAGATCCTGGACCTGGCTCTGATCACGATGTTGTCCCAGATCCCCGCCGTGCTGCTCACCCCGCTCGGCGGCGCCCTGGCCGACCGGGTGGACCGCCGCCGGATCATGCTGGCCTGCGACGCGATCTCCGGGCTCGCCATGCTGGCGCTCGTCGTGCTGCTGGCGACCGACCGGCTGGCCCTGTGGAACGTGTGCCTCATCGTCGGCGTCACCTCCATGGTCACCGCGTTCCAGCAGCCCGCCTACCTCGCCGCGATCGCGCAACTGGTGCCCAAGCCGTACCTGCCGCAGGCCAACGCCATGGCCAACGCCGGATTCGGGATCGGCAACGTGGTGGCGCCGCTCGCCGGCGGCGCGCTGATCGGCCTGTTCGGACTGTCCGCCGTGGTGGCCGTCGACGTGGCCACGTTCGCGGTGGGCGTGGCGACCCTGCTGGCGGTCCGGTTCCCCGACAGGCTCTTCCACCGGCGGGAGGAGACGTTCCGGGCGGCGCTGAGCGGCGGCTGGCGGTTCCTGCGCCGGCGCCCGCCGCTGATGTCGATGGCCTTCTACTTCGCCGTGGTGAACTTCTGCACCGCCCTGATGTGGGTGCTGATCACTCCAGTCGTGCTGGCCATCGGCTCTGCGACGGCCCTGGGCGCGGTGACCGCGGTCGGCGGCCTGGGCGCCGCCGCAGGCGCCGGAGTGGTGCTGGTGTGGGGCGGAACCCGCCGCCGGGCCACCGGCATGATCGGTTTCGTCGTCGGGTCCGGAATCGGCGTGGTGCTCATGGGCGTGTGGCCGGCGGTCTGGCTGATCGCGGCCGGGCTGTTCCTGCGGCTCGCCTGCATGAGCATCGGCAACGCGCACTGGCTGTCCATCATCCAGGTGAAGGTGGGCCCCGAGCTCCAGGGCCGGGTCCTGGCCGTCAACGTCATGCTGGCCACCGCCATGCAGCCGCTGGGCTTCCTGGCGGCCGGGCCGCTGGCCGGCTGGGCCCAGCAGTACACCTCCCGCCCGGGTGGGGGCGCCGCGGCGGTGCTGCTGGCCAGCGGGGTGCTGCTGGTGGTCTGGGGTCTGCTCGGGCTGCGTCACCGTCCCCTGCACCACCTCGAGGACGTGGTCCCCGATGCCGCGCCACCGCCCGAGTCCGCGGCCGACCTCGACGCCATCCAGGCGAAGGTCCTGCACGGATGACCCTCGTGACCATGGCCGACGTGACGGCCGCCACGACCCGGATCGCGCCCTACGTACGGCGCACACCGCTGCTGCGGCTGCCCGGCGAACGGCTCTGGATCAAGCCCGAGAACCGGCAGCACACCCGCTCGTTCAAGGTGCGCGGCGCGGTCAACGCCGTGGCGCGGCTCGCCGAACGGGGCGTCGGACATGTCATCGCCCAGTCCTCCGGCAACCACGCCCAGGCTGTCGCGTACGCCGCCGCCGAGCACGGCGTGCGGGCGACCGTCGTCCTGCCGGACACCGCGCCGGAGCTGAAGGTGACGGCCGCCCGCCGGCTCGGGGCCGAGGTGGTGATCGTGCCACCGGCCCTGAGGGAGCACACCTGCCTGGCCCTGGCCGACAGGTTCGCGGCCACGGTGGTCGGCTCCGACGACTTCGACGTCATCGCCGGGCACGGCAGCGCCGGCATCGAGATCGGCCGCGACCTGCCCGACGCGGGCACGATCCTGGTGCCCGTCTGCAACGGCGGCCTGCTGGCCGGGATCGCGGTCGCGGCCAAGGCCGTCAACCCGGCGATCAAGGTGATCGGCGTCGAGCCCGAACTGGCCGCCGACGGCGCGGACAGTTTCCGCGCGGGACGGCGCACCGCGTGGCCGGTACGGGAGACCTACCGCACCCGCGCCGACGGCCTGCGCGCCCCGATCCTGGGCGCCCTGGCCTGGGAGCACATCCAGCGGTACGTGGACGACATGGTGACCGTGAGCGAGGACCGCATCGATCTCGCCGCCGATCTGCTGGAGCACAAGCTCGGGGAGCGCGCCGAGCCCAGCGGCGCGGTGGCCACCGCGGCTTACCTCGCCCACGGGGCCACGCTGCCGGCAGGACCGGTGGTGGCCGTCCTGTCCGGCGGCAACGTGGCGGGCGCGCTTGCCGGGGGCGCATGACGATTGCTCCAGCGGTCGAAGGGTGAGGGTTCGGCCGCTCACGCCGACGCGCGTACGACCACGAGCGCGCCTGCCAGCGCCAGCACCAGGACGTCGACGGATATCGTCGCCGCCGAGTCGGACACCCGGATCCGGCTGACGATCGCCCCCACCATCAACACGACCAGCCCGATCGACGCGGCCACGCCGAGCAACGGCACCGCAAGGCCGACGAGCAGCCCCGCGCCCCCGGCCGACTCGCACACGCCGATCAGTCGCCACAACCCCGGCCGCAATCCGAGATGATCGCGGATCGCCAGCGACTGCGGCAGACCCAGCACTTTGATCCCGCCGGTCCCGACGAACAGGAGGCCGAGCAGGATCGACAACACGACAACGGCGACGCTCATCGGTGGCGACTCCAAAGATCCACACAGCAACCCACTGCCGAACAGCCTGCGCCATCGCGGCAACCAGATCACGATGAGTATGCCAGCCGTGCCCGTCGCGTCCCCGAGGGGATGGGAAGCGGCGGGACGCGGTCAGCCGTGCCTTCGCACGCGAAAAACCCGGTGACGTCGGTGGTCATCCCCGCGATAATCGCCGACGTGGAAAAGCTCGAGGTCGTCGTCGCCCATAACGAGCGCGCGACCCTGCGCCTCGGCGACGTGTTCCTGAAGATCGACTCTGATCAGACGCGCACCGACGTCGAGGTCGAGGCGATGGCCATGGCGCCGATCCCGACTCCGGAGGTCCTGTGGCGCAAGCCGCCCGTGCTCGCGCTCGCCGCCCTCCCCGGCACGGCACTCGGCCGCCTCGGCGAGCCGTCGACCGCGTCGTCGGCGGCGTGGGCCGCGGCGGGTGCCGCCGCACGGATGCTGCACGACGCGCCACTGCCGCCATGGCCCGGTCGGAGCCTCGACGAGATCGCATCGGCCCTCGACAGCGAATGCGAGTGGCTCGTCACGAACGGGGTCCTTCCCAGCGACCTGGTCAAGCGGAACCGCCGGATTGCCGAGGCTGCGCTCCGGCCGTGGACACCGGTGTTCACGCACGGCGACCTGCAGATCACCCACGTGTTCGTCGACGGTGACGAGATCACCGGCGTGATCGACTGGTCCGAGGCGAGCCAGGGCGATGCCCTGTTCGACCTCGCCATCTTGACGCTCGGACACGAGGAGCGCCTTGACGACGTCGTCGCCGGCTACGGCGCCGACGTCGACCTTGACGTGATCCGCGCGTGGTGGTCGATGCGAAGCCTGCTGGCGATCCGCTGGCTGGTCGAGCACGGCTTCGACCCGTCCTTGCCGGGCTGCGAGGTCGACGTGCTGAGATCCCGGATGTGAGGCTGTACGAGCCCGACTGCCACGAGTGCCGTTCTGCCCCATCGAGCGGGCCGTCTCCTGACGTACGTCGTCTCCCGGACCGACGAGGTCATGCTCCTCGAAGATCCCGGCCGCCGCGTTCGTGCCGGTCGGCGATGACGACGCGGCTGCGGAACGGCGGGCCGAGCTGGGCAAGCGCGACCGCATCGTACGGGCTTCATCGAGCCGTTGCTGTCACACCCTGTCCAACGGACTGCTGTTCAGGAGGGAGTGGATTTCTACTGAATCCGCCCCCGGGAGCATCGTTCGCCTTGGCGACGGCGACCTTGTCGTCACTGCGCGCGAACGCCACCACGGTCGCGCCGCCGCCGAGCAGCCGCGCGTACTGCACGCCGTAGCTTCCGAGTCCACCGATCCCGCTGGCGACGACCGTGCGCCCGCCTCCGAGTCTCCCGGCGGCCTGGAGCTTCTTCATCCCGCGGTAGGGGGTGAGTCCGGCATCCACCAGGGGCGCGAGGTACTGGGGCTGGAGATTCGTGTTCGGGTCGATGCGGACGAGGTGACGGCTGGGAGCCGTGACGTATTCCGCGAAGCCTCCGGGTATGGGCATTTTCGAGGGGAGGTGCTGAGCTGTGACGGTGACGTTCGGGTGTGCCGGACGTTCGCTGTCTGGTGAAACGCCTGCAGGAGAGGATCTTGGACGATAGCTTCGCGACATGCGTGCGCAATCAGCGATGTTGAGCAGTGAAGTGCCGTCCTCGTCCCGGATCATGGATTTCACGTTGGTCGAGACCGCGGCCGGGCCGCTCGTGGTCTGCGCCGACTCCGGGTACGGAGGAGTGTGGACCTGGGATCCCCTGCGAGATGTGTGGCAGGAGCGGCCGCTGGCCTTCGCCTGCGCGGGGGACCCGCTGGCCGCTCAGTACCCCGATGCTGAGAACGCCCTCGATTCGGTGGCCGCGGTCGTGTCCGATGGCCGCGTGGTCCTGGCGGCGGGAGGCGATGAACAGGGTTTCGCCTGCTGGGACTTGGAGAGCGGCGCGCTGATTCGGGGAGCCCGTTTCGACGACCCCTATCTTGCGGCCGTCACCGAAGTGCGGGGCGGGGGAGCGCCGCTGTTCGTGACCGCCACGCAGTACGCGGAGGAGATCCTGGTGTGGGGACCGTCCGCGGAGGCGCCTGCGGAGCTGCTCAACGAGGTCGGCCGGGTCGCCTGCCTCGCAGCCTCACACGGCCTTGGCTTCCCGCCGCTGGCGGCGGCGGGTGGGATGGACGGGGGAGTGGTTGTGTGGGATCTGCCGGCGGGCGGGGAGGTGGGGTCGTTCGACACCGACGAGAGACGGGTACTGGCCGTCTCACTGACGAGGCTCGCGGGTGACTCCATCCTGGTGGCGGGGGTCGAGGACGAGATCCAGGTGTGGGGCCTGGCCGACGAGCACGGGGATGATCCCCTCTACGACCCGCTGACCGGGCACGAGGAGGACGTCGTCGCCGTGGACACGGCCGTGGTCGGCGAGCGGACCCTGGCAGTGAGCGGGGGCGACGATGAGACGGTGCGCCTGTGGGACCTGGCGACCGGTACGCAGCTCGGCGATCCGCTGGTCGGCCACGAGGGGAGTGTCGAAACGGTCCAGACTGCCATCCTCAACGGGCGCCACGTCGCTTTGAGCGCGGGCCGGGACGGCAGGATCAATGTCTGGGACCTACAAACCATCGCGCGGTAGAGGGCCCATGTCGGATCTGCGGCCAGGCTCGTTCGGCGGCCCGGCGGCCCGGCGGCCCGGCGGCCCGGCGGCCCGGCCTGGAGTGAATACGTCCTCGTCCTGGCCGAGTTCGTCGTCCCGGTGAGCGACGACGTTCCCGACGGCATCGCCGCCTAGCTGCTGGCCGATCCCAGCACGCCACGGTCGGCTACGACGGCTTCTTCCTGCAGACCGCCGCCGGCTCCAACATCGGCCGCCTGCTGTCGCCCAGTTCCACGCGATCCAGCACATCAACATCGTCCGCAGCGACGCAGGCGCCCGGACACTGCGAGAGCGCTACCCGGGCGTTCCGGTGGTCTCCACCGCTCGGCCCACGTGGAAGGACGAGATCCGCGAGCACATCGGGGCCCGACCCGTTCCCGCCGCGGTCGATCCCGTGGGCGGCGCGCCGGCCGGAGATCTCCTGCGGTTGCTCTCACCCGGCGGAACCCTGATCACCTACGGCGTCCTGGCCGAGGAGCCCGTCCCGCTCCACGCCGGGGACCTCCTTCAGAAGAGCCCCGGGCTGCGGGGCCTGACCGGCCTCCGCCGGGCGCAGACCGTCTCCGCCGAGCTGCGCGCCCACGACCTGGCCACCGCCGCCCAGCTCATCGCCCGTGGCGCGGCCGAGGCGTTCGACGTGGCAGCCCAGTACGGCATCGACGAGATCGCGCAGGCCGTTGAGCACGCGGTCCGGCCGGGAAAGACCGGCACGGTTCTCGTCACCATTCCCTGATCCCTGCCGGATCGTCCAGGCTCGACCGGTCCGGGTGCCTGCCAACGGTCGTCATCGAGCATGCCACCCGGCGTCGCCCGGGCCGTCAAGAACCTGGATCTGGCGGATGCCGGTCGTCGGGTGCGCGGCCGGGGACAGGAAGTTCAGCGGCTCCGGCACCCCTCCACGCTACGGGGCGGTCGGCTTGCTGATCTGTCCTTCGGAGTCGACCACGATCACCTCGATTCCCTCGGCCGAGAACGGGGCCAGCGCGTCTTCAGGGGCCCCGGCGTCGGTCACCAGCGTCCAGGGCCGGGGGAGCCGGACCCAGGCGTGGAACGGACGTCGCCCGAGTTTGGCCGCATGCGCCAGCACGTACGTCCGGTGCGAGCTGCGCGCCATGAGCTCCTTGAGCCGGGTCTGCTGATGGTCGGCCTCGCAGATCCCGCGGTCCGCGGTGACTCCGTCGGCCCCGAGAAAGACGCGGTCGAACGACATCCGCTCCAGGGAGGTCTCGGTGATGGGGCCGACGAATCCCTGGCTGAGGTGGCGCAGCCGGCCGCCGAGACACACCACATGGAGGCCCTCGACGTCGTCGAGCTCTTTCAGCACCGTCAGGCTCGTGGTGGCGATCAGGAGCTGGGTGCTGGAGCGCAGCTCGTGAGCCAGGGCCCCGACGGTCGAGCCGGCGTCGAGCAACACGGACTCGCCGGCTCGGATCTGCTGGGCCGCCCACCGGGCGATTCCGCGTTTGGCCTCGAAGGCGTCGCCGACGCGCTGGCGCAACGAGTCCTCGGGGTGCGCGACGACGGCCATCGCGCCGCCGTACGTGCGGGCCAGCAGCCCCTGCGCGGTCAGCCGGGCGAGGTCACGCCGGATGGTCGAGGACGTCACGTCGAACGTCGAGGACAGCTCTTCGACGCTGGCCAGGCCACTGGTCGTGGCCAAACGCACGATCTCGGCGCGCCGACGCTCAGAGTTACTGGACAACGCTCCTCCTTTTCAACGCCCCGGGGTCAGCTGGCCGGGCTGGGAGACATCTGTGCGGCCTGCCGCAGCGCCTCGATCATGCTACCGACCTCGGCGAGGCCCTTCCCGGCGATGTCGAAGGCGGTTCCGTGGTCCACGGACGTGCGGATGACGGGCAGGCCCACGGTGATGTTCACCCCGGCCTCGATGCCGAGGATCTTCACCGGGCCGTGGCCCTGGTCGTGGTACATCGCCACGATGAGGTCGTAGTCTCCGCGCCCCGCGACGAAGAACGCCGTGTCGGCGGGCAGCGGTCCCTGCACGTCGATGCCGTCGGCCTGCAGGACCTCGATGGCGGGAACGATCTTCTCGGCCTCCTCCCCGTACCCGAACAGGCCGTTCTCCCCGGCGTGCGGGTTGATGCCGCACACGCCGATGCGCGGGTTCTCGATCCCGGCACGCCGCAGGGCCTCGTGGCCGCGGCGGACGGTCCGCTCCACCAGGCCGGGTTCGATCTTCGCGATCGCGTCGATCAGCCCGATGTGCGTGGTGACGTGGATGACCCGGATCTTCGGCGAGGACAACATCATGGACACCTCCTCGATCCCGGTCAGGTGCGCGAGGAGCTCGGTGTGGCCCGGGAAGATGTAGCCGCCCGCGTGCAGGGCCGCCTTGTTCAGCGGCGCCGTGCAGATCGCCTGCACCTCGCCGGCCATCGCCAGCCCGCTGGCGACGCGTACATAGTGGTACGCGGCCGCCCCAGCCACGGGGGAGACCTTCCCCCAGGGCAGATCCTCCGGCAGCAGCGCCAGGTCGATGACGTTGACGCGGCCCGGCTCGAACACGGCGTCGGCCACGGAGTCGACCGCCACGATCTCGGCGTCGATCCCGAGGATGCCGGCCGCCTGGCGCAGCCGTACGGCGTCGCCGATGACGACGGGACGGCAGAGCTCGGCGACGTGGGGGTCCTGGAGGGCGCCGACGATGACTTCCGGGCCGACGCCGGCCCCGTCGCCCATGGTGACGGCGATGATCGGGGTGGCCGAGGTGCGCGGCTGTGGGTCGACGGGGGCGGTGGTGATGCTCACTATGGGACCTTTCGCTGGGTTCTGGGGAGGGATGGGGGCAAGGGTTCCGAGGGAGTGCGGGGCCAGGGCCCTGACGATCTCGACGAGCGAGCCGGGCCCGCCGAAGCTGCCCGGGCGGGTGACCACCGAACGGCCGTCGGGCGTCCGGGAGTGGACGGCTCCCGGGTGCACCTGTCCGACCGGTGCCAGTTCCCGCACCTGGAGGGCGTCGAGGACGCGCCGGGCGGTCTCGCCGCCAGTCAGCACGAGGTCCACCGTCCGTGGGGACGCGCGCACCGCGTCCGCGACGACCTCGGCCAGCCGCCGCACGATGTCACGCGAGGCCGTGGGCAGGACGGCGCCGGCGGAGTCGAGGAAGGCCACGACCGCCTGGTCGCCGATCGGGATGCGGGGGAGGGGGTCCCGTTCGTCGGCCGTGCCGAGGAGCGCCGTCAAGGGCAGGGGGACGGGTACGGCTCCCGCCTCGACCAGCCGGCGGACCTGTTCGGCCGCGACCGGCTCGGCGCTGCCCACCACGACGAGCGGCGCCGGGCGGGCCACGTCGCCGTGCCGCGCGGTATGCGCGGGGACGGGCTCAGGCTCCTCGACGGCCGCGCCGAGACCCCGCAGGTGACGCCCGAGCGCGTCGGCGAGTCCACCGGATCCGACCAGCCGCACCGACGGTACGGCCAGCGCGGCACGCAGCACGGCGTCCAGATCGGCATCCGTCTCGGCGTCGCACAGCGCGAGGTGCGAGTCCTCGGCGCAGGAGGCGATCGCGGCGGAAAGCCGATCCGATCGCACGGTCGCGAGGTCCAGCACGCGGGCCGGAAGCGGCGCCAGGGCCGCCCCGATCGACGCCGGAGCGGGGACGCCGTCCACCGCCCAGGCGTTCGCCCGATGGAGGGCCACCCCGGACAGGTGCAGCACGCCGCCGCGCACCACCCGATCCAGGCCGGGCAGGGCAGGGGCGACGACGATGCCGGCCCCGGGCGCCGTGAGCGCGGCCACCTCCGCCGCGACGTTGCCGCGCAGCAGAGAGTCGATCTTCTTGAAGACCAGCCGCGCACGCCCGGCCGAGGCCAGGCCGACCGCGGAACGCACCGCCGCGGCGGCCTCGGTGGGAGGCCGGTGCCGGGAGTCGGTGTCGACCACCAGGATGTCGGCGGGATCACCATCGCCCCGTACAGCGTGGTGAGCGAGAACAATCCGTGTGCGTGTTCCGCGCATCATTATTCGCGCTGCCGACTCGGCCGCGCCCGAGAGGTCGTCGGCCACGACGAGGACACCGTGCGCGGCCGTGCTTCTCCTGGGCGTCAAGGAATCCCCCGATTTGATCGATATGTGCACCTCAGGCAGGCCCTCACTAACCCCGCGAACCCATGAATGGTCCGCTCCGGAGCGAGGCGTGCACGTCGGCGCAGCCTCCGTCTTGACTGGATGATGTCACAGCTTGCACAAAATGCGCTAGAGCTCTTGCGCGAAGCGCGCATGCATGTAATGGTGCAGCAACGTCGTTGTGACGTGGGAAACATCCGGTCCTGGCAGGCGGCCGCTGAGAAGCGCACCGCTGAGGACGGTCCAGAAAGCGAGAAGCCCCGTGACTCATCTCGGAAGCGGCCCCCAGTACTCCCGCCGAAGTCTTCTCCGCCTCGGTGCTCTCACCGGCGCGGCCATGACGTTGAGTCCCCTCGCCGCCTGCGCGGGACCGGGGCCCGTCCCCGGGGCCGGCTCTGGTGCCGGTTCCACCGCCGGTCCGGGCCTCACGCTGGCGCTCAACCGCTCGCTCGTGTCGCTGGACAACAAGCTCAACCAGTTCGACGCCGCCGTCAGCGTCCAGCGCGGCGTCCGCCAGGCGCTGACCTTCATCGATCCGAAGCTCGCCGTGCAGCACGTCCTGGCCGAGAGGTTCGAGCTGACGGCGCCCACCGAGTGGACGGTCAAGCTGCGGGACGGCGTCCGCTACTCCGACGGCAGCCCGGTCAAGGTCGAAGACGTCTCAACGGCCCTGCAGATGTATCAGAAGGTCCCCGGATCGTTCCTGGCCGGCCTGTTCCCCGAATGGCCGACGGTCACCCCCGTCGACGCGAGCACCTTCAAGCTCGTGACCGAGAACCCGGTGCCGACACTCGACTACCTGATGGCGAACATCCTGATCACCCCCGCCGCCGCGAACAAGGCGGAGGAACTCCAGGGCGGCATCGGCTCGGGCCCCTACGTCGTCACCTCCGCGAACCGGGGCACCGGCGAGTACACGCTGCAGGTCAACGACAAGTACTGGGGCCCCGCGCCCGGGATCAAGACCGTACAGGTCAGGTTCCTCCCGGAGGAGGCCAACCGCGTCGTCGCCCTGCGCAGCGGCGAGGTAGACGTGATCGACGCGATCTCCCCCGATGCGATCAGCCAGCTCTCCGGTCTCGGCGACGTGGAGATCCAGCAGGTGCCGAGCACACGCATCACGCAGCTCTTCTACAACTTCCGCAAGCCCTCCGGGCACCCCCTCGCCGACGCGCGCGTGCGCGAGGCCCTCAGCTACGCCATCAACGGCCCCTCCCTCATCAAGGACGTCTTCGCCGATTCGGTGACCCCGGCCCGGGGCGTGGTGGCCGACACCCTGACCGGGGCGGTGCAGACGGGCGAGTACGTCTACAACCCGCAGAAGGCCAAGCAGCTGCTCGAGGCCGCCGGGGTGAAGGATCTCAAAATCAAGATCATCTGGGAGACCGGGGAGTTCGCCAACGACACGAGCGTCATGGAGGCCGTGGTGGAGATGCTCAAGGCGGTCGGCGTGCAGGCCGAACTCCAGCAGTTCCAGCCGGGCGGCGACATCTCCAAGTGGCGGCAGGGCCGGGGCGGCGACTGGGACGTCCTCGGCAACGGCTACCCCGGCCCGACCGGGCTGGCGCTGACTCCGCTGCAGGGCATGTTCGCCGGCACGAAGGAGAAGGAGGCCACCCGGGACACCTACCACGGCTACGTGTTCCCCAAGATCACCGAAATGCTCCAGAAGGCCTCCCGGGAAACCGACAAGACGGCCCGGGACGCCCTGCTGGCCACCGCCCAGAAGGAGATCTGGAACACCTGGCCGTGCATGTGGGCCTTCGTCCCCAAGACCGTCATCGCCCGGCGCAAGCGCGTGCAGAACGTGCTGCTCAGCCCCACCAACTCCTACGACCTGGCAGCTGTCCGGCTGAATGGATGAATCGTGGTCCGATATGTCGCCCAACGTGTCGGGCAGAGCATCCTGACGATCTTCCTGACCGTCTCCACCGTCTTCGTCCTCGTACGGTTGGCGCCAGGGGATCCGGCCGCCGCCTACGCCAGCCCCCTGGCCACCACGGCGGAGCTCGAACGCATCCGCGTCCAGTTCGGCCTGGACAAACCGCTGATACAGCAGTACGGAATCTTCGTCCGTGACCTGTTCAGCGGCAACCTGGGCACGTCGTTCTCCTTCCAGGCCCCCGCCATGGACGTCGTCCTCAGCCGGCTGCCGTACACCGTCATGCTCGCCGTGTCCTCCATCCTGTTCGCCGCGGTCGTGGCCATCCCGCTCGGCGTCTGGATGGCGCGGCACGCCGACACCGCCCGCGAGCTGGGGGCCAACGTGGCCATGATCGCCGGCCAGTCGATGCCGGAGTTCTGGAGCGGCATCATGCTCCTGACCATCTTCGCGGTGCTCGTCCCCGTGCTGCCGGCATCCGGGTTCACCAGCTGGGGCGGCCTGGTGCTGCCGACCGTGACGGTCGGCATCCTGCAGATCGCGCTGATCTCCCGCCTGGTACGCCGGGAGATGGGGACCGGCTTCGCGGCTCCCTACCTGACGATCGCCCGCTCCCGCGGCATCTCCGAACGCGGCCTGACCTGGCGCTACGCCATGGGCAACTCGGCCGTCCCGGTGGTGACCGCGCTCGGCACCCGGTTCGCGGCCATGCTCAACGGCGTGGTGGTGGTCGAGGTCGTCTTCGCCTGGCCGGGCGTCGGATCGCTCGTCGTGCGCGCGCTGGAAACCAGGGACTATCCGCTGATCCAGGCGACCGTACTGGTCACGGCCATCCTGACGGTGGCCGTCCAGCTCCTCATCGATCTGGCCTACCCGCTGCTCGACCCGCGGGTACGACTCGGGAAGGCGGTGGCCTCATGACCGCCATGGAGGCCGGCCCCGCCGACGGCTTCAAGGGCCAGGACATCCCGGAGCCGCCCGCGCGGCCCAGCGCGGTGACCGCCAAGGATCTCGCGCGATCCGCGGCGGTCCGCCGCCGCAAGGGCGCGCGGCTGAAGCTGTGGGTCGGCTCGGTGTGCGTGGCCCTGGTGGTCGTGCCCGTCGTCCTGGCCAACGTGCTGCCGATTCCCGGGCCGGACGAGCAGAGCCTCGGCCTGCGCCGCCTGCCGCCGCTGACCGGCGGGCACCTGTTCGGAACCGACCAGCTCGGCAGGGACCTCCTCTCCCGGGTCCTGCACGGCGGCCAGGTCTCGCTCACCGTCGGGGTGCTGGCCATCGTCGTGTCCGGCGTCATCGGCCTCATCGCCGGCGCCGCGGCCGGATTCTTCGGCGGCTGGGTCGACACCGTGGTCTCCCGCCTGCTGGAAGCCCAGCTCTCGCTGCCCCTGCTGTTGATGCTGCTGCTGGTCGTCGCGCTGTTCGGCCCCTCCATCCCGGTCATCACCTTCGTGATCGCGATCGCGCAGTGGCCGGAGGTGGCCCGCCTGACCCGTTCCCTCGTGCTCGTCGAGCGGGAGAAACCCTACGTGGCCGCGGCCCGGGTGCTCGGCCTGCGCCGCGTCACCACCCTGCTCCGGCACGTGCTGCCCAACGTCGTCAAGCAGGCCACCCTCGTGATCCTGCTGCTGCTGGCCCAGGCCGTGCTGCTGGAGAGCGCGCTGAGCTACCTGGGCGCCGGTCCGCAGCGCCCGTTCGCCACCTGGGGCCGCATCATCTCCGACGGCCAGGACTACATCACGACGTCGTGGTGGCTGGTCACGCTGCCCGGACTGGTCATCGTGCTGCTCGTCGTCGGCGTCAACCTGCTCGGAGACGGGCTTCGGGACCGCGTCCGCAGGCGGAAAGGGAAGGTGAGCCGAGCATGACAGCCGAGTTCGACGAGGCTGATCGTCCCCTGCTGGAGGTCGAGGACCTGCAGATCGAGCTGATCACCGAAGCCGGCATCGTCCGCGCGGTCGACGGCGTCAGCTTCCTCATCCGGCAGGGCGAAACCGTGACGATCATCGGCGAGTCGGGGTCCGGCAAGTCCACCACGGCCATGGGCATCCTGCGGCTGCTCCCCCCGGAGCTGGCGGTCCTGTCCGGCAAGGCCCGCTTCCAGGGAGTCGACGTCATCGCCGACCCGCGCGCGGTGCGCGGTGTGCGCGGGCGTACCGTCTCGCTCATCCCGCAGGACCCGATGACGGCGCTCAGCCCCGTCCACACCATCGGGCAGCAGCTCCGTGAGGCCGTACGACTGCGGCATCGCGGCCTGTCCAAGTCGGAGACCATCGCGCGGTCGGTCGACCTGCTGGCCAAGATGCACATCCCCGATCCGGAGTCCCAGCTTCGCAAATATCCGCATCAGCTGTCCGGAGGCATGCTGCAGCGCGTGCTCATCGCGCTCGCGCTCGCCGGGTCGCCCGTGCTGCTCGTCGCCGACGAACCGACCTCCGCCCTGGACGTCACCGTCCAGGCGGGCATCCTCGACCTGCTGCTCGAAGTACAGGAGAACACCGGCATCGGCATCCTCATGATCACCCACGACATCGGCGTGGCGCGGCTCGTCTCCGACCGCATCCACGTCATGAAGGACGGGCGGTTCGTCGAGTCCGGCGAGGCCGAACAGATCGTCGACGCGCCGCGCAACCCGTACACCAGGAAATTGCTGACGGCGGTCCCACGGCTCGGCCCGTGGGACGAGGACGGCGAGTCCCCGGAGGCGTCCCCCGACGACGGGTCGCCCGCCGACCCGGTGGCACTGGGAGAATCTCGATGACCGACGACGCGTTCCTCGAGGTCGACGGCCTCGTCGTGGACTATCCCGTCGCCCACGGCATGTTCCGCGCGGTCGACGACGTCAGCTTCACCGTACGGCGGGGTGGCACCCTGGCCATCGTGGGGGAGTCGGGCTGCGGCAAGTCCACGATCGCCCGGTCGATCGTACGGCTGATCAAGCCCACCGCGGGCCGCATCGTGGTGGGCGGCACCGACATCGCGGGGCTGAGCGAGAAACAGCTGCGCCCGATGCGCAGCCAGGTACAGATGATCTTCCAGGACCCGTACGGATCGCTGGACCCGCACCTGTCGGCGGAGGAGATCGTCGCGGAGCCGCTGCGCGTGCGCGGAATGCGCGACAGACGCGCACGGGCCAAGGAGGCGGCCAGGCTCATCGACCAGGTGGGCCTGCCCGCCACGGCCCTGGAGCGCCGCCCGCCGGAGTTCTCCGGCGGCCAGCGCCAGCGCATCGGCATCGCCAGAGCCCTGGCCTCCAAGCCCGATCTGCTGGTCTGCGACGAGGCGACGAGCGCCCTGGACGTGTCCGTCCAGGCGCAGGTCCTCGCCCTGCTGACGAAGATCCAGGCCGAGACCGGCCTCACCTATGTCGTGATCTCCCACAACCTCGGTGTGGTCAGGGAGATCAGCGAGGACATCATCGTCATGAGCAAAGGCCGCCTGGTCGAGTCCGGCCCGACCCGGAAGGTGCTGGCCGCGCCGGCCCACCCCTACACCCGCGCCCTCCGCAGGGCCGCGCTGGACCCGGCCGCGATCCGCGGGCGCAAGCCGCGCGACCTGGTGCGGGCCCCGTCCGCCAAGCAGTCCCCCGCAACACCCGTTCAGCGAGGAACCGACCGATGACAACTTCCGTACCGGCGAGCTCCGTACTGTCCGGGGCGCGCATCGGCCTGTCCCGGCTGGTGCTGGGCACCATGACGTTCGGCGACACGGCCGACGCGAAAGAGGCCGCGCGCATGCTGGACGCGGCGCTCGACGCCGGAATCACCGGGGTGGACACCGCGAACGTCTACGCGGGCGGCGCGACCGAGTCCATCCTGGGGCCGCTGCTGGCCACCCGGCGCGACCGGGTCGTCCTCGCCACCAAGGCCGGCATGCCCCATCCGGACGCGGGCGATGACGCGCCGTTGTCCGCCAAGGCGTTGCGGGCGAGTATCGAAGGCAGCCTGCGCCGCCTGCAGGTCGACCACGTCGACCTGTTCTACCTGCACCAGCCCGACCGCCGCACGCCGCCGGCCGAGACGCTCGGCGCCGTCGCCGAGTTCGTCGCCGAAGGCAAGATCGGCGCGCTCGGCGTCTCCAACTACGCGGCCTGGCAGATCGCCGAGCTCAACCACACCGCCGACGCCGTCGGCGCGCCGCGCCCGGTCGTCGCCCAGCAGCTCTACAACCTCCTGGCCCGCAGGGTAGAGGAGGAATACCTGGAGTTCGCGCGGAGCACCGGCCTGACGACCATGGTCTACAACCCGCTCGGCGGGGGCCTGCTCACCGGCCGGCACACCTTCGAGCAGGACCCTTCCGCCGGCCGTTTCGGCGACTCCAAGCTCGCCCCCATGTACCGGCAGCGGTACTGGAACCCGGCGCTGTTCGAGGCGGTCACCGCCCTCGGCGAGATCGCCGCGCAGTCGGGCATCCCCCTCGTCGAGCTGTCCCTGCGGTGGCTGCTCCATCGCGACGGCGTGGGGGCGCTCCTGCTCGGCGGCTCCAAGGTCGAACACCTGCGCGCGAACATCGCGACCGCCGCGGCAGGGCCGCTTCCCGAGGACGTCGTGGCAGCCTGTGACCGCGTGGGCGCGACGCTGCGCGGCCCGATGCCCGCCTACAACCGATGAGAGCCGACCACCGAGGAGAAGGCCAGCCGTGAGCATCACCGACTTCACCGCCAGGATCCGCGCCCGCGAACCCGCACTGGGCTACTGGTCCGTGCTCGATTCGCCCGTGTCCACCGAGCGCATCGCGCGCCTCGGATACGACTACGTGTGCCTGGACGTCCAGCACGGGCTGCTGGGCTACTCGGGGCTGCTGAGCGGCCTGACCGCGATCGACGCGGGCGGCGTGTCCGCGGGCCTGGTCAGGGTCGAGGCGAACAACCCCGGCCACATCGGCCGTGCCCTCGACGCGGGCGCCGCGGGCGTCATCGTGCCTCTCATCGACACCGCCGAGGACGCCGCGGCGGCCGTCTCCGCGACCCGCTATCCGCCGAACGGGCGCCGCTCGTACGGTCCGATGCGCTCCGCGCTCCGCATCGGGCCGCGCCCCGCGGACAGCGACGCCACCGTGCTGGCCCTGGCCATGATCGAGACGGCACAGGGGCTGGCGAACATCGAGGCGATCTGCGCCACCCCCGGTCTGGACGGCGTCTACGTCGGCCCGTCCGATCTGTGCCTGGCCCTGGGCGGCGCCTTCCCCGGCGACCCCGCGATCGCCTCGCAGTTCGAGGACGCGCTGGTCACGGTGCGCGAAGCCGCCAGGTCCGCCGGCATCGCCGCCGGCATCCACACCCCCGACGGCGGGACCGCCGCCAAGCGCCTGGCCGAGGGATACACCTTCGCCACCATCGCCTCCGACCTCGTCCACCTCGAACAGGTCGCGAAGTCCCACCTGACCGACGCCCGAGCCCAGTCTCGCCAAGGAGAGCAGTGAGCCAGTCCCAGACCTCCGTTCCCGAACACCTGCCGATGGACGGTCTGATCCGCGTTCGCGACGACGATCCGGACCGCCACGAGGCGTACCTGATCGCGCCCGCCGTGCAGAACCACGCGGCCAACCTCATGTCGCTGAACGACGGTGATCTCGGCTGCGTGTGGTTCGGCGGCACGCAGGAAGGCGTCTCGGACATCTCCATCTGGTTCTCCCGGCTGCGGAAGGGCGCGGACACCTGGTCCACGCCCACGCGGCTGTCCGACGACATGACGCGTTCCGAACAGAACCCGGTCCTGTTTCCCACACCCGCCGGAGAGCTGTGGCTGCTTTACACCGCCCAGCACGCCGGCAACCAGGACACCGCCGAGGTCCGCCGCCGCGTCTCGCGGGACGACGGTCACACCTGGGGGCCCGTGGACACCCTCTTCCCCGCCACGAGCCGTGGCGGCGTCTTCGTCCGGCAGCCCGTGCTCGTGCTGCCGTCCGGCCGATGGCTGCTGCCCGTCTTCAACTGCGTCACCACGCCGGGCAGGCGCTGGGTCGGCGACCGGGACACCAGCTCCTTGATGATCTCCGACGACGAGGGACGAACCTGGCGCGAACAGCTCGTCCCCGAGAGCACCGGCTGCGTCCACATGAACGTCCATCTGCTGACCGACGGCACGCTGCTCGCGCTGTTCCGCAGCCGCTGGGCGGATTCGATCTACGCGAGCAGGTCGGAGGACGAGGGCCTGACCTGGAGCGCCCCCGCCGCCACCGAACTGCCCAACAACAACTCCTCCGTCCAGTACGTCACCCTGCGTGACGGCCGGCTCGCGCTGGTGTTCAATGCCAGCAGCGCGGCCGACGCCACCGAGCGGAGAGTCTCCCTGTACGACGAGGTCGACGACGACGGCCTGGCCGAGACCCCGGCGAGCCCGGCGAGTCCGGCAACCCCGGCACCCGCCGGGGGCGATGAGCGGACCGCGTTCTGGGGCGCTCCGCGCGCGCCCATGACCCTCGCGCTGTCCGACGACGGAGGGCGCACGTGGCCGATCCGCCGCGATCTGGAGGTAGGCGACGGCTACTGCCTGACCAACAACTCCCGCGACGGTCTCAACCGGGAGTACTCCTACCCGTCCATCCAGGAAACCGCCGACGGCGACCTGCACATCGCCTTCACCTACCACCGCCGCGTCATCAAGTACGTACGGGTGCGACCCGAGTGGGCCGCCCGCGCCACGGGCGTCTGACGTGCCGACGGACACCACGCCAGACCGCCACACCCCGGAGCAGCCGCCGCACGCAGTGGTGACCGGGGCCAGCTCCGGCATCGGCCGGGCCGTCGCCGCGCGCCTGCTCCGCGAGGGCTGGAACGTCACCGGGATGAGCCGTACCCGCCCTCCGGAGCACCACCAGGACAACCCGGCCTACTCGTGGATCCAGGCCGACCTGACCGACCTCGACCAGCTGGCCGAGTCGTCGGCCGCGGTGGGCGCCGTCGACGCCGTCGTCCACGCGGCGGGCCTGCAACGCTCCGCACCGCTCGGACGCCTCTCGGCGCCGGACGGCGCCCTCATGTGGCGGGTCCACGTCGAGGCCGCGACCGTGCTGGTGAACGCCCTCGCCGACGCGATCCGCCCCGGCGGCCGCGTCGTACTGATCGGGAGCCGCACGATGTCGGGCGTGGCGGGCAAGAGCCAGTACGCGGCGACCAAGGCCGCGCTCGTGGGCCTGTCCCGTTCCTGGGCCATGGAACTGGCCCCGCGTGGCATCACCGTCAACGTGGTCGCCCCCGGCCCGACGGACACCCCCATGCTGCGCGATCCCGGACGTGCCGCCACGCCGCCACGGGTTCCGCCGCTGGGCCGCTTCATCAGACCCGAGGAGGTCGCGGGACTGACGGCCTTCCTCCTCGGCCCGGAAGGAGGCTCGGTCACCGGCCAGCACCTGGTGATGTGCGGCGGCGCCTCCCTCTGAGCCGGCGGCTCCGCCGGGTGGTGGTGGTGAGTCAGCGCACGTCGGCGACTACGTCGTCGGATTCACGGCGGTCGCCGCCGGAGGGCCGTTGCCGCGGACCTCGTGCGAGAACGTAGGCGAACAGGACCGCCATGACGACCGCGCCCGCCCACATGGCCTGCTGCCAGCCGTCGACGAAGGACTCCTGGGCGGCTCGGGTCAGCGCCCGCGCCTGGGAGCCGGCCCCGTCGGCGGCGGCGAGGGCGTTGGCGACGCCCTCGCGGGCGGTGTCGGCGGCGTCGTCCGGCACTCCGTCGAGCCGGGAGTCGATGGCGCCGCGGTAGCCGGCGGTCAGGACCGCTCCGAGCAGCGCGACCCCGAGCGCGGTGCCGAACTCCCGGGTGACGTCATTGAGCGCGGACGCGACACCTTGACGCTCACGCGGCAGGGCGGAGGTGATGGCCTCGGTGGAGGGCGTCATCGTCAACCCCATCCCGAGTCCCATGGCGAGCATGCCGGGCAGGATCGAGAGGTAGCCGCCGTCGACGGAGACGAAGGCGGCCATGAGGACCAGCCCTGCGCCGCCCAGGAAGATCCCTGACGCCATCGTCGAGCGGCTGCCGATGCGGGCGGCCACCAGCGGGGCGAGGCCGGAGGCGAACATCATCAGCAGCGCCATCGGCATGAGCGCCAGGGTCGAGCGAAGGCCGGACCAGCCGAGCACCGCCTGGAAGTACGGGAAGAGGACCACGAAGATCCCTGCCTGCACGCCGAAGACCGTCAGGAGCGACACCGAACCGCTCGCCAGACCTCGCTCGCGGAACAGGCGGACGTCGAGGAGCGGAGCCTGTCGGCGAAGCTCCCATGCTACGAATCCGACGGCGGAGACGAGGCCGACGAGGAGGCTCAGGAGCGTCGCGGGCGAGGTCCAGCCTCGTTCGGGGCCCTCGTGGAGGAAAAGGACGAGCCCGACCACCGCGACCACGGACGACAGCGAACCGACGGCGTCGAACCCGTGCCCTGACGCCTCGCGCGAGTTCGGGACGGATCGCAGCGCCATGACGACGGCGACGACGACGAGCACGACCGGCAGGACGAAGAGCCACCGCCAGCTCGCCAGATCGACCAGGACGGCCGACAGGTACATCCCCAGGATGCCTCCGCCGCCGGCGACGCCGGTCCACACGCCGATCGCCTTGGAACGTTCCTCGTCAGGAAAGGTCGAGGTGATGACGGCGAGGGTGACCGGCATGATCATCGCCGCGCCCACGCCGCTCAGGAAACGCGCGGCGAGCATGATCTCGGCCGACGTGGCGAGTCCGGCCGCCGCGCTCGCCGTTCCGAAGACGAGCAGGCCGGCGAGCAGCACCGGCCTGCGGCCCCACCGGTCGCCCATCGCGCCGAGCGGCAGGAGCAGCGCGGCCAGAGTGATGGTGTAGATGTTGATGAACCACAGGACCTCGGTCTGCGAGGCGTCGAACACGACGGTGAGCTCCGGCTGGGCGACGTTCAGCCCGGACACCGAAGCGATGACCGCCATGAGCGCGACGCAGACCCCGACCAAGATCGTTCGTCGTTGTCGTGGGTCTTGGATGGTCGGGTCGGGAGTCATGGGATTCCTTTCGGGAAAGCAAGGGGAATCGGCGCCGCAGCAGCGGGCTCCGGCGCTGTCGGATGGCGTGCTCAGCGGCGTCGGGTGGCGCGCACGACGACATCGCGGAGGGGGGTCGCCTGGCCTCCGTGGCCGGTGAGCGTGCGGAGGTGCTCTTCGGCGGTGACGATCTCCCACTCCGTGGCGTCCATGCGCGCGGTGATGGCCGCGGAGGTGACCGAGACCTCGGCAGGATGATGGTGGCCGTGGCCGGTATGGCCCGGGGTGTGCAGGTGCCCCACGATGAGCAGCGTGCCGCCGGGAGCCACCCATCCGGCGATGCGGTCGTAGAACTCCAACTGGGGCATCGCCGGGTGGGCGTAGTGGGTCATGACCAGGTCGAACCGCGAGTCCGGGCTCCAGACGCTCAGATCCGTCTCAACCCACCGCAAGCGCTCGGGGGCCCCGCTCGCCGCCGCGCGCTCGGCGGCGCGAGCGAGGGCCGCGGACGAGATGTCGGCCGCGGTGACGTGCCAGCCGTGGGCGGCGAGCCAGATCGCCTCGGCACCGCCGCCGCACCCCGCGTCCAGTGCCGTCCCCGGTGTCAGGCCGCCGGTCTCACGAACGAGGTACGGGTTCGGCGGGTTGCCGCCCATGGATCCGGGGCCCCCAGCGAGCTCCTGCTGCCAGTGCCGCTCCCAGTAGTCCTTGTCGAATTCGTGCGTCACAGTTCCTTCTCCTCGTTCGCCGGTCGGGGTGTTCATGCTGCTGACAGAGGAGGCGGATGTGCAAACCTTGTTGCCGAATGGCAAAATGGAGGGATGGACGAAGCCCTTGACCGCACTCTCGACGCCGTCGGACCGAGGCTGAAACGCCTTCGGCTGCATCGAGACGTCACGCTCGCCGACCTCGCGGCGGAGACCGGCATCTCCACCAGCACCTTGTCCCGGCTGGAGGCGGGCCTGCGACGTCCCACGCTCGAGCAGCTGCTTCCGCTTGCCCGCGCCCACGGGGTCACCCTCGACGAGCTCGTCGACGCGCCGCCGACCGGTGACCCTCGCGTCAACCTGCGTCCCATCCCGTGCGGCGACGGCTCGGCCATCCTGCCGCTGACGCGCAGGCCCGGCGGAATCCAGGCGTACAAGTTCGTCCTCCCGGCCGGAAGCGACGACGCCGAGCCCGACCTGCGCACCCACGAGGGCTACGACTGGGTCTATGTCCTCAACGGGACGCTCCGCCTGGTCCTCGGGGAACACGACCTCATCCTCAAACCGGGGGAGGCCGCGGAGTTCGACACGCGCACCCCGCACTGGTTCGGGGCCACCGGCGCCGGTCCGGTCGAGTTCCTGAGTCTCATCGGGAAACAGGGCGAACGCGCGCACGTCCGCGCGGCACCGAGACCCGTCCCGGCTGTGTGACGGCGGTCGCGGCCCCGTTCGTGAAGGACGGGGCCGCAGCCGGCTACCAGCTTCCCGTGGCGCCGCTGCCACCGCCGAATCCACCGAACCCGCCGTCCGCGTCGGCCGCAGCCGGCGCTCCCAGCACGAGCACGCCGCAGACCGCCAGCATCACCGCGCCCGTCACGATACGCAGGCGGCGCCGCGTACGACCCTCATCGTTCCTGACCACCGGTCCTCCTCGCTGTCGCGTTGCACGCCGGGTCGCACCGCGTCGGCCGCCCGGCAAGGACCTCCCCAGAGTCACCAGCCCGTCCGGCGGATGGGAACCCTGAATCGGCGACTTACGTCGTTCGACGGATACTGACCGCCCGGCGGGACGGGCCGATTACGTCGTTCACCGGATGATGGCGTGCGGACCCGTTGTCCCATGCTGCTCGCAGTCGATGGCGAGGGGCCGGCCTGATGCGCCCCTCGCCGCACACCGAGCAGTGAGGATGCCGCTGTGTCGCAGACCGTCTTCTCAACGCCGTCGTGGTGGGCGGCCGGGCTCACTCTCGCGGAACGGCTGGCTCTCCCCGGGCCGCCGTCGCCCCCTCGCGAAGGCGTACGTCTCGAGCGGGCGGAGGCGCGCCTCGACCGATGGCGGACCGTGCCCGCCGTGCCCCCCGCCGACCGGATGATCGCCATGGCGCGAGTTCTTCAGCGTCATCTGCGACTGACAGGCCAGGGGCGTCGGACGTCATGCCGGCGCCCCGTTCCTGTCCCGCCCCGCGGCCGAGCGTGCCCGCGGTATGCGTAAACCCGGCATGCGTCCTGGGCGTCTCGTGATCATGCCCAACAGAGGAGCGCCACCTACGGCCCCGGCCGTACGTGACAGCCAAGCCTGGACCGTCGCGCTGCTCGCCGGGCTGCTCGTCCTGCTGCTCGGCGGTGCGGAGGGCCCGCGCTTACCGTACCGGCCGCCTTACGACGTCAGCTGCCCCGCGTGGACCGAACTGCACCGCGGGTTCGACGACACGCGGACGGAGGATCGGGAACGTGCCTTCCTGTGCCTGGTGCGGGACGCGGGCGGGCCGATGTTCCCCGCCGACAGGTCCGACCGGGCCCTCCTGGCGTCCGGCAGGGCATTGTGCGCGCAGCCGGGGTGGAGGAGAACCGACGAATGGCTCCGCAGCGGGGACCGGACGCTCAATATGCGGGGGCTGGACGGCGCCTTGGTGTTCCTGTGCCCCGACGTCGTCGGAGGTCCGGACCTGATGCCCTCGGACGAGCGGATGGCCGAGGAGCAGGCCGACTATGTCGCCGCCAGCAACGCCGCCTGCCGTGACCCGTGGCCCAGGACGCGGGCCCGCAAGCAGGGGACCGCCGCGTACTTCACGTCCGAAGGCGGCGGCTATCACCTCGCCGACGACGCGGATCCGGACAACCAGGACGGAGTCGAACGGGACTACGACGGGTTGCTCACGGGCGCGGAGACCGGCGTGGGCATCGAGACGATCAGAGCGATGAACGTCTGCGTGACCGTCAAGGCGTTCGACCAGGCTCCGCCGCTGCGGCTCAGGGGCTGGCGGGAAGTGGCCGAGGTGGGGGTCGAGAGCCGCAGCGGCCGGCTGATGGTGCCGGCCATGCGGCCGGGCGGCGAGGAAGGGGCCGGGCGGGCCCTGCCCAACCTGGCGGCCAAAGGGCCGGGGCACTACCGGGTGCGGGTGTACGCGCGGGCCGACGAGGATGCCGTCACCATGCTGCCCGCCGAGTGGCATCTGATCGTGGTCTATCCCGGACGGTCCAAGAAGCAGGTCGTCTACCGGTCCCGTGGGCCGGGATAGGACTCCGTCACCTCGACGACTGTTACTCAATGGGTTGGTTCATGCGCATAGTGTTACGGGCGGCGACCCGGCATGATCAACGCGGCAGGAGCGCCGCTTCCACTGGTCGGTGGCGTCTTCCGGAGCACGCACCTGCTGAAAGGGAATCCCTGTGATCAAGCGCGCCAACCTGACCGAACTCGCCCCAACTGCCGCCGGTCCCGGCTACCGAGGCCTCCCGCTGTTCCACTGCGGCGACGGTCGCTGGACGGGGAGCGGCGACTCGTGAACGCGGCCGTCCGGGCGGGCTGGGCCCGCCTGCGTTCGGTGCTGCCCGAACGGGCCGAACTGGCCGCGATGGGACGACGCCCGCGCCGGGACCTGCTGGCCGGCCTGACAGTGGCGATCGTGGCCCTGCCGCTGGCACTCGGATTCGGCATTTCGTCGGGGGCGGGGGCGGCGGCGGGGCTGGCCACCGCGGTGGTCGCGGGCGCGATCGCGGCCTTCTTCGGCGGATCGAGCCTGCAGGTGTCCGGCCCGACCGGCGCGATGACCGTGGTGCTGGTGCCGATCATGCATGAGCACGGAGCCTCCGGGGTGCTGACCGTCGGTGTGCTGGCCGGACTGCTGCTGCTGGTGCTGGCGCTGGTTCGGGCGGGCCGTTACATGACGCTGATCCCCGCTCCGGTGGTGGAGGGCTTCACCCTCGGCATCGCCTGCGTGATCGGCCTGCAGCAGGTGCCCGCCGCGCTCGGCGTCCCGATCCCGCAGGGCGAGAACGTCGCCGTGGTGGCCTGGCAGGCCGTCCTCGACTTCGCCGCCCGTCCGAACGGCTGGGCCGTGGCGATCGCCGTGGCCGTGGCCGCGCTGATGCTGGCCGGGGCGTGGTGGCGGCCCACCGCGCCCTTCTCTCTGGCGGCCGTGGCCGCCGCCACGGTCGCGGCCGATCTGACCGGCCTGGACGTGGCCCGCATCGGGCAACTGCCGGACGGGCTGCCCGCCCCCTCGCTGGCCTTCCTCGACGTGGCGACGCTGGGCACGCTGATCGCGCCCACCCTGGCGGTGACCGCACTGGCCGCTCTGGAGTCGCTGCTGTCGGCCGCCGTCGCCGACGGCATGAGCGGCGGCCACCGCCACGACCCGGACAGGGAACTGTTCGGACAGGGCCTGGCCAACCTGGTCGCGCCGCTGTTCGGCGGGGTCGCGGCGACCGGCGCGATCGCCCGTACCGCGGTCAACGTCCGCTCCGGCGCGCAATCCCGGTTGGCCGCGCTCACCCATGCCGCGCTCCTCGGCCTGATCGTTTACACCGCCGCCGACCTGGTGGCCAAGATCCCGCTGGCCGCGCTGGCCGGAGTGCTGCTGGCCACCGCGATCCGGATGGTGAAGATCGGCTCAGTACGTGCGATGGTGCACTCCAGCCGCGGCGACGCCGTGGTGCTGGCGCTGACCGCGATCGCCACCCTGGCCCTCGACCTGGTCCAGGCCGTCATCCTGGGCCTGCTCGTGGCCGGCGCGCTCGCGCTGCGCGCCATTGCCCGCCACGTCCGCCTGGAGGCCGTGCCGCTGCGCCCTGACCTTCCCGAGGACCACACCGAGGAAGAACACGCCCTGCTGGCCGAGCACATCGTGGCCTACCGCCTGGACGGACCGCTGTTCTTCGCCGCCGCCCACCGCTTCCTGCTGCAACTGTCCGATGTCGCCGACGTGTCGGTGGTCATCCTGCGTATGTCCCGCGTCACCACCATTGACGCCAGCGGCGCCCGGGTACTGGGCGACGCGATCGACCGGCTGCGGCGGCGCGGCATCACCGTCTATGTCTCCGGAGTCCGCGACGGCCACCACCAGTCGCTGCACGCCTTGGGCGTCCTCGCCCGGCTGAGCGCGTCGGGGCAGGTGTTCGCCACGACACCGCAGGCCGTCGCAGCCGCCCGGCTTCTGCTGCACCACGCCGGTGTCCTGCCCGCACCTCCGCTGCTGGCCGAGCCGCTCCCGCCCTGAAACGTATCGACGCCACGGTCGCCGACGGATGCCCATAACTCGTACAGTAGTGTACGAGTTATGGGCTGGATGCCACCAGGACGTGCGTCGGGACGAAGGAAGTAGGCGGGAGCCGAGAATGCTGCTTCACGAGACCTATCTGGATACCGAGTCGACCCGCTTTCACTACGCGCGAGCAGGAAACGGCCCGCCCGTCCTGCTCCTGCCCGGTAGCGGCGGGTGGAAGCTCACGTTCGAGGCGATGCTCGACGTCCTTGCCCCGCACTACACCGTCTACGCACTGGACCCGCCGGGACAAGGCGCCACGGAGATCCTCGACCGCGCGCTCCCGCTCGGAGCCGACGGGATCGCCCGGTCCATCGCCGGCTTTCTCGACGCGGTGGGCGTGCGGCGGCCGGCGATCGTCGGGCACTCCTGGGGCGGGGGGTTCGCGTTACGGTTCGTTGAGCTGCACCCCGACCGGGTGGCCCGCCTGGCGCTGATCGCGCCAGGTGGGCTGGAGGTCAGGGACACGTGGGAGTTCCGGCTCGCGCGGCTCCCGCTGATCGGTGAGCTCGCCGTTGGCCGGGCCTTGGCAGGCTCGGCGCGGCATCTGCTGCGCAAGTCCTTCGCCCACCGGGAACGCGTGCCAACGGATCGGCTGAACGACTACGTGCACATGATGAAGTCGTCGCGCCGGCGGGCAACCCTGCTCGCGGACCTGCTGCGTGTGGAGCGCTCGGTGCGGTGGTCGGACACCGAACGAGATCTACGCCTTGTCGACATACCCGTCCTGCTGCTGTGGGGCGGCGAGGACCGCATCCTCCCCGCGCGCCTGGTCGAAGGGTTCACTTCGCGGTTGCCCAGCGTGGAGGCACATGTCGTGCCAGGCGGCGGTCACTCGCTGCACGATGACTGCCCGGAAGAGACCTACGCGCTGCTGCTCCCGTTCCTGGGGGCCGATCATGCGTAGCGGTCCGGTGTAGGTTTCTACTCTGCGGTGCTGAAGAGTCGGCCGCCGCGAGCAGTTCGGTGGCGAGGATGGCGCGGGCGTTCCGGGCCATGTCCAGCAACCTTCGCGCCCCATGGGTCGCCATGGAGACGAAGTCCTCCTGGTTGCCCGCGGCCGG
This sequence comes from Nonomuraea sp. NPDC005650, assembly GCF_040605375.1. NCBI lineage: Bacteria > Bacillati > Actinomycetota > Actinomycetes > Streptosporangiales > Streptosporangiaceae > Nonomuraea > Nonomuraea sp. NPDC005650. The sequence goes on along the minus strand of NZ_JBEXCR010000017.1, from coordinate 125,980 downwards.
AATGCCGTCGACCGACGCCGGATGCGCGCGCTGCCTGTTCTCCGAGGCCAGGGCCGCCGCCGCGATCTGCAGGCTCATGAATCCCGAGGTGAGGCCGTCTCCGCCGGTGAGGAAGGCCGGAAGGCCGCTCAGCGAGGGGCCGATGAGAAAGGCGATGCGGCGCTCGGACATGGCTCCGATCTCCGAAAGGGCGATCGCCGGCATGTCGGCCGCGAACGCGACCGGTTCGGCGTGGAAGTTCCCGGCCGAGACGACCTCTTCGGTCTCGGAGATCAGGAGCGGGTTGTCCGAGACGCTGTCCGCCTCGATCTCCAGGGTGGCGCGCGCGTGCTCGATCAGGTCCAGGCAGGCCCCGAGCACCTGCGGCATGCACCGCAGGCTGTACGGGTCCTGCACCCGGACACCGATGCTCGCCGTCCGATAGTCGCCGGAAGCGAGCAGCGCTCGACCAGCTCGTGCGAGCGTTTGACGGCGTGCCGCGCGGACTCGCTCAGGCGGAGAACGATCGGACCGCGGCCGAAATACAGCTCACGCCAGCCGGCAAGGCCGTTACTTCCGGGACTGATGTTCAAAAGCACTGGACTTTCCTTCGGTCAATGTGACGATCGGCGCCACACCTCTATCTCATCCAGCCCATCCCATAAAGACAAATAATGTTGTTCGGTCGATCTATCACGAAAATTTATCGAGCCGAGGTCCTGCAGGAACGAGCGAGCCGGTCGAGCGATGGAAGCGTGGGTAGTCCGGCTTCAGCCACCGGCGGGCAGGCGGTCGAGCGTACGGGTGAGGGCGTCGCGGCCCGCGCGCAAAGCGGCGGCCGGATCGGGGCGGTCCGATGCCTGCCAACGGACGTAGACCATGGTGGAGTCATGACGCACGGCTACGGCGACGTGTGCCACGGAGTCGTGATCGAACGGCTGGCGTAGCAAATCAGGGCGGCCTATGGCGAAGGTCACGATCTCGCCGGTCCATGGGCCCCGGCTGAGACGTCCGCGGCGGGGGCGATGCTGTAGGACCGTGCATCCTCGGAGCCGCAGGGGCTGGCCTCGTCCTGGGTGGCGGCTCCTGCTCCGGTGGCGAGCGGCCGGAGGCGGGCTCGTTCAGCGCTCTGTTCATCGGGCAGGACCAGCACGTCCTCACGAACGGAGACCTCGCCGATCAGGCGGCGGGCGACGGCGGGCGCACCGTTGTAGGCGTTCTGCTCGAAAAAGGAGTCTCGGCAGACCAACTCGTGCGAGAGGGGGCCATCGCCCGGGCGCGGCCACGACGCCACGTCCTTGCCATATGCGGACGGAGGGGGCAGGGCCGCGGCCATCGCGGCCGAAACCGACCGCGTGGCGGTGGTGACGGGTGCGGACCTGGCAGGGTCGCCGCCGACGGCGGCCAGCACGGACGTGGCCGATGCCGTGCCCTGACTCAGTACCTGTGGGTCCGGCACTCCATCCACCTCGAAAGCCCAGGCCCACGTCACCTCCGCCAACAGTCCGCCACGCGCTGCCACGATCGTGGCCCCGGCGCCCGGGTCGCCGTGTTCCGTCCAGCCATCCGTGGTGGCCAAGGCCCGCACGCCACGCCACCCCGACTGGTTGAAGTCGGCCACGTCCTTGAGCACGTAACCGTCAGAACGGCCGCACTCCTTGGTGCCACGGCGGGTCGTCGCGACCGCGCTCACCGCCGCCTCTGGGGAGGTGATCCAGAAACGCACCTCCAGCGGCTCGTCCATCTCCGAGCAGCTTGCCGCTTTAGGCGGGCACACCCTTGGGCGGCATCCGCGTCTCCATGCTCTCCGGCCAGCACCAGGAGAGAAGAGGGGTGCCAGGGAGGGTGACGTAGGGAGCGTAGCGGACGTTGTCGTCGAGGAACCCGCGCAGTCGGCCGGCGATCTCCTCGACCGAGGCGGCAGCCCGTGCCGACGCCGTCTCCGGGATGCCCACCCCGGGCGGCGGGGACGGGCTAAGTGGATGACGGTACACCGCACCCCGAGCCGAACTCATTGGACCCTGCAGCTGCCTGGGGACGACGAGGCGCAGCTGGAGGACCTGCCCGTGCTCTGCCACCGGCTCTCCGAGCTCCGGGAGCGGCGGACGACGGTCTTCGGTGTCCCGGGTGATGAGGTGGCGCGCCGGGCTGCCTCGCTGCCGTCGGTCTGGCGTGACCGAGGTCAGGTCGGCGCGGGTTCCGCCCGGGCCTGCGCCCGCGCGATGCGCGCCTTGACGTCGCGGAAGTGCAGCCGCATCGCCTCCCGGGCGGCCTCGGGGTCCCGAGCGCGAAGCGCCGCCACGATCCGGCGGTGGTTGACGGCGATCTCGGCGCTCCGCTCCTCCGGCGGGCCGAGCGTCGGCTCGACCTCGTGGTAGACGTCCCAGAACAGGCCGATCAGCTGCAGCACCAGTTCGTTGCCGCACGAGTCGTACAGCAGCGCGTGGAACGCCCGATCGGCTTCCCGGTCCCGATCCATGCCATTGGCCAGGGCCTCCAACGCGGCGAGCCGGGGAGCGCTGGTGCTCTCGGCCACCTGGCCGATCAGCCCGGTCTCGAGCAGCTCGCGGACCTCGACCAGATCGTGCAGCGCCCGGATCCCGCCCGGCCCAGAACGCACCCGGAAAGCGAACGACGGGGTCAGCGCGTCGAGCGGCGCGTGCCCGACGAACGTCCCATGACCGTGCCGGATCTCGACGATGCCCAACGCCTGCAGGGCCCGCACGGCCTCGCGGACGCTGTTGCGGCTCGCCCTGAGCAGCTCCATCAGTTGCACTTCGGTCGGCATCGGTGACCCGGGGGCCAGCCCGCGCTCGTGAATCAGGGAGACGATGCGCTCCTGAAGCGACGCGCCGTCACGTGTAGGCATGCCACCTCCAAGCTCGTCGAAGACCTTTCTTAAAAACATCCCACCTCTTCGTCCCAGAAAGCCAGCCGAGGTAGGAAAGTTTACGTCGACGACACAGATGTCCCACCGGGCGGCCATGGTCAGTTCGTACGCTGGTCCGGGACATAGGATGTTCTATGCCCACCAATCGGACGGCGGGGCGTCGTGAGGACATTGAGCTGTTCTCGGTAAGCGATCGCGACTCACGGTGATCTTCAGATTGTCCGGTCGTTCTCGTGGTGGAGCACGATGAGGGCCGCGGCGGCGACGGCGGCGATCCGACGCGTGGACGTCGAGGAACCAGTCGCAGCATCACTACCGCCTGGGCGAGCAGCTCAGCGACCTGCGGCCTTCCAGGTGCGGCGCTGATGCCACTCGGCGTGCAGCAGCGTTCGTAGCGCTACGAGATGTGAGGTTCGAGGTCCGCCTGTTCCAACTCTGCGACGATGCGGTCAGCGCGGCGACGTAGCCGACGAGCTTCGCGCGGCTCGATGTGGGCCAGGAGTTGCAGCGCCATCACACGGAGGCGTAACAGGCCGGCGTCGCCGGCCCGTTCGATGGCGGCGCGGACGTGGCGGAGCGCGCGGTCGCGGTCGCCGAGTTTCCAGTGGCAGTACGCCAGTCCGTGATCACGCCGGAACAGCGCAAAGGAGGCGGGGCTGCGGGCGTCGATGGATCGATAGAGCCGCGCCGCTTGCGACAGGCGTGCCTCCGGCTGGGCGTGGATCAGGTGATACGCGCGCTGATCGGCCCAGCGCGCGTGGTAGCAGTCTCGCTCGCCGTCGGATGGCAGCAGTGCGATCTGCGACTGAGCCCGCGTGAGCACCTCGTCGGCGCGGGCCGCCTGCCCGGCGTCCATCTCGAGCCGGGCCTCGAGCAGCGCCGACTCGATCTGTGCGGCCAATTGTGTCGCGCCACTCGCGCGGACAAGCCGGAGCCGGGCGCCCTCGAGGTCTCCTCGGCGCAGCGCGACCGAGGCCAGGCCAAGGTGGATCCAGCATGCGGCCGACGACTCGGCGATCGGCGGCCGATCCCACAACCAGAGCTGCGCCTCGCGCAGTGACAGCGGCAGATCTGCGAAGCGGGAGTGGTACTGCCCCATCCAGCGTGCGGTGTGTTCGAGCGGGCGCGGCACGCCGAAGTAGTGCAGCAGCCAGCGCCCGTACTGCCCGCCGGGCGCGTTGCCTCGGGTCTTGAGGCGGCGCAGCCCGCGCTCGATCGTTCCCGGATCACACGGCAGCCCCACTGACGGGCCGGCGCGCCGGATGAGCATGTGGGTCAGCGCGGTCCACCCGCCATGCTCGCAGGTCAGTTGTTCGAGGTAGCGCTGCCATGTGCAGCCCATCGGGGAGATGTCGTTCACGGCCATGTCCGAAACCGTGTCCTGTCGCGCTCCCGGTGTCGATCAATACCGTGCTCGGTATGGAGACCTTCAAAGCCATGACCTACAACGTTCTCGCCCAGTCCTTTGCCCACCGCGATCGTTACCCCCGCTCCACTCCCGAGGCCCTCGACCCGACCCGTCGTCACGCCCTGCTGCTCGCCCGCATCGAAGAGTTCGACGCAGACCTGCTGTGCCTGCAGGAACTCGAGCCCGCAATCTACGATGGCCTACGCGCTCGCCTGGAAGCCACCCACCATATGGCCTACGTCCAGCGCAACCGGCGCCCCGACGGTATGGCCGTCTTCGCCCGGCGCTCGCTTTTCGGCTGGCTCGGACACGACGAACTGCACTTCGAGGCGCACCGTCCCGGCAACGACGACTTGGCGCTGATCGTCCGGCTCACCCTCGATGGTCAGCCGCTCCACGTCGCTTGCACACACCTGGCATGGCAACCTGAGTCGACGCCTCGCGCCGAGCATCTCGGCTACCGTCAGATGCTCGAGCTCGCCGCGTACCGCGACGCCAAGGCCCCAAACGCCACCTGGATCTTCGCTGGCGACTTCAACGCCATATCGCAGAGCATAGTGCTGGCGGCCGCGCTGGAGCGGGGGATGGACGAGAGCTGCCGGAGCCAACGGCCGTGGGACACCTGCGCCATCAACGGCCGACCGCGTAAGCTCGACTACCTGCTGTTCTCGACGGGACGACTGGAGCCGCGACCCGGTGTCCTGCCCAAGCTCTTTCGCGACACCGCGATGCCGTCGCTGACCGAACCCTCCGACCACCTGCCACTTCGCGTCGACTTCTCGCCGATCCCATGATCGGCCAGGCCTGCGATGGCACTCTTCGGGCACGCAAGGGTTGCACGGTGACGAAGTAAATGGCCGCCACATCAGTGATGCGCCTGGGCTCGCTACAGGCAGGGCGGCGCCTGCGTCGCATCGAAGGTCTTGACGTATCTTGTGTGACATTGAGCCGTTCTCAGCGAGTGAAGATCACGTTGTGTGATGCCGACATGGTCCAGTCATACTCGCGGTAGAGCAGGACGAGTGCAGCGCGGGTGATCTTGCCGATGCGCCATGGGTCGAGGCTGACCCGGCGCAGCGCTTCGAAGGTGACGGTGAGCAGGGCGTTTGCGCGTTCGCCGACGCCGCGCAGGCCGCGAAGCAGGTGGTTGTAGGTGTGCTGATCGTCGCTGAGCTTGCGGTCGTTCTTCTTCTTGACCGGGACCCGGACGACATCGGCGGCGCCCTCATAGCCCAGATCGGCCAGGGTCGGAAGGGTGGCGCGGACGGCGGCCAGAGTCGATCTCTAGACGAGACAACTTCTACCAGGGGCTCTACGCTTGCCGATCATCGGCTGCGGCACGTCAGGGCACGCGACGGCGCTACGCAGAGCGACTGGTCGTTACAGACAATGGCTCATTGACGCCGGGGGCGCTTGGCGGCAGTCGGGGTACGGTCCTGCTGCCTGTCCGGGTGGGCACGCCTTGCCGTGAGACGGCGCTGGACGTGCTCGTCGCCGTGGGTCTTGACGGCCTGTACGCGTACAGCGCAGCAGGCGAGTTCTATGCGCCCGGCGGAAGGACAGGCACGACCGCGTCAACGCGGCGAGGTGATGCGCTTCCTGGCCCGCGTCGCGGCTGTCGCCGCCCCGATGCCGCCCGGGCCGTACCACCCGCCGCCCGCCAAGACGCAGGCGCCGGCCGCTCCGTATCCGGTGATCCATCGTGAGGTTCCCGCGGCCATCGGGATCAAGGTGGCCGCAGTGGCACACGGCCGGCGTCGCCGGTTACGACTCGACGACCGTACGTCGCCCACTCGAATATCGCCGCCCTCAGCTCAGCCGGCGCCAGTTCGTGGCCCACCTCGGCGACTGGGCCGACACAGGCACCCGAGTCCGGTGGCCGTACGGCTAAGACCACTGGGCCGGGCACAGTTTGCCCGAGGACCATAGGACGTAGGACGTCCTCTGCCGCCCTCTGGTCCGTAAACACCGTCAAGGCGCGGCGATGGCGCCCCCGGGGCCCGAGAGCGCCATCGCCAAGCGGTTCGTGTCGCCTTAGCTGACCTGATCGAACGGCAGCCGCAGCCCCAGCCGCCCGCCGATCGGGAGGTTCCACTGCCGGATCAGGTCCAGCTCGGCGTCGGTGAGGGCGCGCCGGTAGAGGCGTACCTCGTCCAGCGACCCACGGAAGCGGTCCACGCCGTCGATCCGCTGTCCGATGTGGAGTCCCTCGACCCCGAACTCCTTGCCGAGGGTCACCGACCCGGCCGGCGCCGCCGCCGACGAGACCTGCACGCCGTCCACCAGGAGCCGGAGCTCGCCACGTACCCGCTGGAGCGCCACGAAGTGCCATTGTCCGTCGTTGTACGCGCTCGGCGACTGTACGGTCACGTTGAACCGGTCGACGGAGAGGACCGCCCGGATGCGGTTGCTGGCCGGCTCGGCCCGCAGCCACAGCGCCGGCGGGTTGGTGCCCCTGTTCACCCGGTGGAACCAGAGGATCGCGTGCGAGCCGGCCTGCTCCGAATACCGGATCCAGGAGGTCAGCGTGAAGTCCTTCGCTCCCAGGTCGATGGAGTCGTTGAACGGCACCTCCACCCGGTCGTCCACCCGGTCCAGGGCCAGCCCGTTGCCGAACCGCCCGTCAGTGGTCTGCGCACCGCCGCGGACATACGCCTGGTTGCGGTACGGCGAACTGTCCGGCGTCGTCGGGCCGGGCACTGGGGGAGCGGGGATGCCGGGCGGGGTGCCGTTCGGAGTCTCCAAGTACGCCTCGTTGAACCGCGCGAACCGGATCTGCTCGTACGGCGTGATGTTGCCGGCCTCGTACATCAGGGCCGCTTCGTCGCCGTCCAGACGCACCATGTCCGAGTACGCCGACGGCCCCCAGTAGAAGACCTTGCCCTCATCCCATGTCTCGAAGCGGCGACCCTCGTCGTAGGACGACCGGATCCCCATCGCCTCCCGGGCGCCCGGGTGCATCGGCGAGGAGAAGAGGATGCGCCCGTCGCTGAACCGCAGCAGCGCCGCCTGGACGTCGGTCGTCGCCAGCGCCGGCTTGGTGCGGAACGGGGCGTCCCACGTCTGGCCGCCGTCGCTGCTGGTCGCGTACGCCCGGCTGCCCTCGTCGGTGCCGCGCTCGCGGGCCGAGGCGTAGATCCGCCCGTCGGTCAGCTCGACGACGGTGACCTCCTGGGCGATGACCGTGCCGTCGTCGCGGGAGGTCTCGGCGCCGATGTTCCAGGTCACCCCGCTGTCGTCGCTGTAGAGCAGGTGCGTGCCGTAGACGTGCTTGCCGACCCGGTCCCAGCTCTCGAAACTCGCCCCGACGATGAGCCGGCCGGCGTGCGGGCCGAGCTTGAGCTGGATGCCGTGCATCGGGCCGGTGGCGTACCAGAAGTTCCACTCCGGACGCTTGCCCTCGGTCATCTCCCTGGCGGCGGACCAGGTCGCCCCGTGGTCGTCGCTGTACTGCACCCAGGGGTCGCGGTCACAGCCGTTCGGGCACGGCTCCGGACCGTTGTGGGTGCTGACCAGTACGACCCGCCCGGTGCGCTCGTCGACGATCGGCACCGGGTTGCCGTGGGTCGTGCCGTTGCCCTCCGAGATCACCTGCAGCGGTCCCCAGGTGCGCCCGCCGTCGGCGGAACGACGCAGCACCAGGTCGATGTCCTCGTCGTCGCCGCAGTCCTTCACCCGTCCCTCGGCGAACGCGAGGACCATGCCGTTCGTGGCCCGCACCACGGCGGGGATCCGGAAGCAGCCGTATCCGAAGTCGCCCTGTTTGTAGAGCACCTGCTCGTCCACGAACGGTGCGGCGTCGGCGGTCGCGCCGGGCTCGAAGGTTGCCGCCGGCGCCGCGCTCGCCGGCGCGCTGAACGCGCTGACGAGTAAGCCCGCAAGCACCACTACGGCGCCCGCCCGGCGGCGCCGGGAGCGGCGCCCGGTACGGCCCTCCGGGGGATGACCATCGTGCATGTCCTCGCCCTTCCTGACAGGAGAAGATTACGAGGGGACATCCTACGTCCAACGTCCCATGTTAAATAGATGGTGAACGTAGAATGTTTCACCAAAGGCGGGCGATTGTGTTGCCCTGCCTGTAAAGGCGCGTCCGGTGCAGGGCGGCTGGCCTGGCATCAAAACGGGGCAGGTCCACGCGGAGGGGCCGACCCTGCTCGGCTGCGCAACCGCTCGTACTGCGACACCAGAACGCGGTCCCGCGGGTGCGCTACGAACCCGCCGGCCGCCTCTCGCACCCGATACCCCGCCGTCAACGGGGCAAGATCTTTCCGACCAGAGCTGCTGACGCGATGAGGTGAGGCGTCGCCAGCAGATGAGCGCGCAGGCAAGCTTGAGGAAGGCCTCGTGGATGTCGCCCGGACTTCTCTGCGGACGCGCAGGCGGCGTGCGGCGGCTGTCCAAGCGACCGGTCGCGCCGGGAATGTCTATCGAAGGTGTGACGCGTCCGTGGGCTGGTCCGCGACAGGCTCGGCGCATGAACATCACACGCGTTCTGGCCGCGGCGGTCACGCTGGTGGCCCTCTGCCAGTCGCCCGCCACAGCCACTACCAGGGAAGGCGCTTTGAGCTGGGGCGACTGCCCGGGAGGTGGCGGCGCCATGGGCATGCGCTGCGCCACACTGCGGGTTCCGGTGAACTGGTCGAAGCCAGGCGGGCGCACGATCGAGCTCAAACTGGGCCGGCTGGCCGCCACCGGATCCCGCCCGGCCAAGGGGGCGGTGCTGGCGAACTTCGGTGCGGGCGCGCCGGGGATCGCCTACCTTCGCGACGTGCCGGGTGTGGTGGCCGCGTTCACGCAGCTCCGGCAGAGCATGGACATCGTCACCTGGGACCCACGCGGCTACACCAACGGCTACAGCACGCACCTGCCGTGCGAGATCAAGAGCAAGACCGATCCCGTACTGCCCAAAGACCAGGCGGGATTCGACAAGATCGCAGCCGGCAACCGGGCGGACGCCGCCCCGTGCCACGATCCCGACCCCGAGCTGTTCGACAGCATCGGCTCGCTCACGCACGCCCGCGACATGGAGGCGATCAGACGCGCCCTCGACGAGTCCAAGATCAACCTCTTCATGGGATCGTACGGCGGAGCCTTCGGGCAGGCGTACGCGCAGCTGTTTCCGAAGCGCATCCGGACCATGGTCCTGGACGGGACGGGCAACATGAGCGACCCGGAGAAGGAGAACGAGGCCCGGGCGCGAGACAGCGAGCGGCGGCTGCGGCGCTTCCTCGCGTGGTGCGCCGACGAACCCTCCTGCGTGTTGCGGGGCAAGGACGTACCGCGTCTGTGGCAGGCACTTGTGGCGCGGGCGGATCGCGTACCGCTCCAGCCGGGCGGCTTCGACGGCGTCAAACTGCAGGACTACCTGGGACAGGCGCTGATCTCGCAAGGACCCGAGCGGTGGCCGGCCATCGCCGAGGCCATCTCCGCCGCCGCTGGTGGCGACGCGTCCAAATTCGCCGCCTTTCCCGCCCAGGGTGGTCCGAACCCGGACATCATCGCCTGTCAGGACATGCCGCGACCTGCCGACTATGCTGCCCTGAAGGCTTCCACGAAACGGCTGCGCGCCGTCGCGCCCAACACCGGGACGGGCGGCACGACGGTGACCAGGCTTCGCTGCCTCGGCTATCCATCGCCGGTGACCTTCCCTACCGGGCCGCTGCCCGAGACCGTGCCGCCGCTGCTCGGCGTGGGCACCTGGGCCGACTTCCCGGGCACCGAGCGGGTCATCCGCCAGGTACGGGGAAGCGGGACGACCTACCATGACGGGCCGGGCCACGAGATCTACCTCTCGGGCAACGCCTGCGTCACGGCGAAGGTGAACGCGTACTTCGTCGACAAGATCCTCCCTGCTCCCGCCACCGCGTGCTGATGCCCGGGTTCGCCCTGACAGGTGGCTGTGGCCAGGCTGACCCGCATGCCACCTGAGCACAGCGGTCGGCTCCGGAAGTTCCGCCTGCCTGCAGGCACCCGTCGCCTCCTCCAGCCCACTCGCCTGCCGACAGACGGGAGTCGTCGCTCCCCTCAGCCCACCCGCCAGCCGACAGACGGGAGCCGTCGCACGCGAAAGCGGCCCCTGCCGGTGATCGCGGATGCCCTGCTGGCGCTCGCCGCCGCGGCCGCCATCTACGCGGCGGCGAGCTGGGAGCGGGCACTATGGGGCCTGACCGGGGCGAGCGGAGGAGCCAGCGCGCCGGCGTGCCAGGTGGGCCGGGCATAGGCATTCCACTGTTGCTGGCCGTCGTGGGTGCCTTCTCGGGCTGGGCGAGATCGCGCATACGGCTGGCTGACGAACGCCCGGCGCACTGCGGTGGACTTTGAACGTCAGTCCTCGCATAGCGGGGCCCACCTGACCGTCGCGGCGATCACGCTGATGAGCCGGAGACTCACTCGCGTCAAGCCCGCCCATGCCTGGACCGGGCATCGGGCCGACGCAGCCCAGGCGGGCTCGGAGGGTGACGTGTCAATGCGGGTGCCGGCACGCGTGATCGTGATCGAACCTAGTTCTACGATCACCCTTTCAGGCTCTTCAGAGCAGAGCCGGGGTCGTCGACGTAGAAGCGGATCGTGGTGATGTGCTCGCGACGGCCGAGGGGCCTGGTGACGGCGATCGGCCCGGCCAGGTTGATGATCAGGTTGGTCTGGGCGTCCACTCCCAGCGTGAGGTGGCCGTCCGCCACCTTGATCACACCGCGCGCGTCGTAGTTGCGGCTCACCTTGACTGAGGCGATGAGGTCGCGCGGGACGCGCAGATCGAAGTACGCGCCGTACCGGATGCGCAACTCCTCCGCGGTCACGACATGCGGCCGGGTGACACACGCCGCACCGAGGGCCAGCACGAACAGGAGTTGATAGACATCGGCCGCCATGACGACGGCGCGCAGGCCGGCCGGGGCGTCCGAGACCGCCAGCATCCACTCCAGGCCGATCGCCTGCACGACCACGGCGAACAGCAGCATCAGCAGCAGCGGCCGCTGATTCTTCGCATACGACAGGGCAGTGCCGCTCGGCGGCACCCCGTCCTGGCGTCGCCTGGCCCACAGGGCGAGGCTGGCCAGGTTCCTGGACTCCGCTTTCATGAGCATGCGCACCTGCAGCGGCACCAGAGCATCGGCGACCGTCCCCAGCGCGCCCAATGGCGCCGCGCCGGCTTCTCGAGCGGCCTTGAACAGCCGATACGCGTGCACATATCCCATGACGGACAATGGCGCGACCACCGCCGCAGCCACCAGTCCCGCGGGTGTGGGCGTCAAACGTCCAGCAGCCATCAATAAAGCGAGGAGCAGGTCCAAGCCCGCCACTGCCAGCAGGGTGTTACGGGGGAGGCTGAGCCGCATTCTCATTCCCTTCACCATCGGAGGAGCTATAAAGATCATAGACTTTGGCCATTGCTCGCCATGCAGGGCATCCCCGGGGCTGGCAATAATCATCTGCCACGTGCGGTTTCAGCGCGTTTTCAGGCGAAATTCAGTGGCCGCCGATAAATTGTTTTGGCGCGTGTCCGTGATTGGCGGCCGGCGCTGTGAGGGCTGCCGCACGGTACGTTCGGCTTCGCGCCCTTCACGCATCGCGTCGCGGGCCGCTTCACAGCAGAATTGCCGCCGGGCCCAGGGCGACGCGGAGCGGCCCGTCTCCCGCACCTCCGCCAACCAGAACGATGCGGTGCGAACGGTTTCCGGCGTTTTGACAGCGGCGCCCACTATCGTCCGGCCCGATCGGAGAGCGCATCGCGCCGCGGGGTGCCTCCCGCAGTGTCCTGCAACGGCCCGCCCCAACCGCATCGGGGAGTACGTCCTCAAGGTGCTGCTGTGCTGCTGTGCTGCGTGAAGTCGGTGGTCGGGTGCTCTCACCTCGCTGGAGTTTGGGGGGTCCATGCCGTCGAAAGGGGCGATGCGCGCAACGCGGCCCGGATTGACCACCGTGACAATCCTTGCGAAGGCACCAAGGGCCAGGAAATCCGCTGATCCAGTTCGTGGATGCTGGGTCAAACGATTGGCGACTCACGGCCAACGACACCTGGCCGCAACGTGCATACCGTAACCGCATGATCATCTCTAAGGCTCGCCTGGCCACGACGCTCACGGCACTCGTTCTGGCCTCCGGTGCCGCGCTGGCCACCGCTCCCGCAGTCGGCGCCACCACCACGGATGAGGTCGCCGCGGCCGCTGTCGTCTGTCCTTACAAGACGTTGCGGCCGACCCAGCGCTACCTGTCCGCCACGGGCACCACCTTCAGCGGCTCCTGGGCCAGAGGCGCAACGCTTAATGTCTACCAGGGCTCCGCGTCGAACGGCCGGCTGGGGACCACCTCCGGGTACTGGGTGAAGTCGGCCGATGTGACCAGTGCCGGCCAGTGCCGATACTGATGTTCTGCTCGGTAGGCCCCTGCCCTTCTGCGGGCGGGGGCCTACCTCCCCACTGTGAGGGCTTGACGATGCGACTGGGGTGAACCGCGCCGAGTTTGACGGTGTCCGGGTCGGCGACATGGTTCCGCACTGTGAACTGGGATCAGGGTGGCGGCTGCGACCGTCGCGAAGTGCTGTTGTCGCATGTCTACCGGTTGGTGAGCTGCTGGCCGTGCTGGGCCGCTCTGGTCTGTCCAAGGACGTTGAGCTCCCGCTGGGTAACCATGTGATCGCGATGCGTGTTAGCCTCTTGGCGGCTTTTGTCCCCAAACGTAAGGCAATAAGGACTATGCGGAAGAAACTGGTAGCCGCTGCACTGATGACGGGAATCGTGGGCACGCTCGTAAGCGGCGTACCCGCGGCCAGTGCAGCCACCAGCGCCGACGCGAAGCTGAGGTGTGTCACCCACACGACGTGGGTCAAGGGCAACACGCGCTACCTGAAGGTGAGGAACGGCTGTGCCAGGACCGTCAAGGTCAATCTGATCCAGACCGGGCCCGACTCCGGCTACAAGCCGATCAACGTCGGGAAGACGCGCACCTGGGAAGGGGGCAGTGCGCGCAAGCCCTGCGGCCTCAGGGTCTACTACAAGGGCACGCGCTACTACAACAAGCTCTGGGACCCGAAGTGGGGCATTTGCTAACCAGAAGCTCGGCGGGCCGCCCGGGAACTCCGCGTCGGCCGCTGGTTTGACGCTCTCCGCCGGAAACGGATGATCGGATCTCGTCATCATCCAGAGGACCCGAGGGACCTGGCCCTGCGACGGTCCGGCAACCTGCCCTGATGGGAAAGGTGCCACTGCCAGGATCGATGAGATGAGGTCCGATGAGCGTACGGCTCGAAGTTCCCATGCTCCACGGCCCTTTGCCCGGCTCGAACCGATGGCAGGACGGCGAGCCTTCTGCGATCCGCCGGCCGAGCCGGGCGCGCGATCACGGCACATCCGACCGGACCGGCCACCACATGTCCCGGCTGCACCCAGTCGCAGATCAAGGGCTCGCGACCGTCGAGGTCTCCGATCCGGTCCGCTTCGCCCGAGGCTGATCGCGGCTCGGCAGGCGTGATGTGATCGCCTTCGAGGCGCGGAAGGCGCTGAAGCAGTCGGACCTGGCTGTGGCCGCGGCGGTTTCGTCACCCTGCCGGAGCAGGCCGACATCCTGGGCTTGGAAGCGGGCCAGCGCGTGCGGCCACTGGTGAACACCGTACGCGGCCCGGCCGACGATTTCTCTCCGATTCCCGCCCGTTCGGGAGCATGGAAGCGGCTGCATGATCATGACCCCGGAAACTCTTCGACGCTTTCTGACGGTTGCCTCGACGCAGAGCCGATCACTACTCTGAAAGGAGCGTGCGAGGGCGCTGCCAGTCCGCGGGCAGGGATTTTCCCACCTCGAGCAGCACGTCAACGCACTGGACAAGACCAACCTCTTTCCGGCCGGGCAAGCGGACCTCGGCGATGAAGGAGGTTGCCATGTCCGATCGTCATTTCGAGCTGCCGGCCCATCCGAACCTGGACTACTACCGCAAGCAGGCCAAGCACCTGCATCACGCGTACGCGGAGGGCGATGCGGCAGCCGAAGCCCGGGTTGCCGACGTGCTGGGCGATCGAGCCGCCGAACGGTTCTTGCTCAGCGACGCCCAGTTCGTGCTGGCGCAGGAACACGGATTCCGGACCTGGGCCGAGTTTCGCGCCCACGTCGAAAACCGCAGTACCACCGAAGAACGGCCGGTCTCCCGCCTCATGGGGGTCAGGCCGGGCATCTACGCCTCGATGGCCGACGCCCTCCTCGTCGAGTTGCGCCGCGGCGATCCCGGCGCGCTGCGACGGTTGCGGGCCTACGTGCCCCGGCACGCCACCGCGACCCCCGCCGCGACCCCCGCCGCGACCGCCGAGCTTCGCGACGCGCGGCTGATCATCGCGCGGGAGCTCGGCTTCCCGACCTGGCGGGAGCTCGTGTCGTTCACCGAGAAATCCCTGCGCGATCTCGACGAACGTCGCGAGAAGCGGCGGCAACTGCACCGCGAGGCCGAAGCCCTGCTGGCCGGCGACACGGATCGGCTGGCCGGTCTGACCGCTGAGCAGGCCGAGACCCTGCTGCACATGCTCGCGGGCCCCGAGCTGATCCCCGGTGTCCGGCTCCAGCAGGAGCTCGGCGTGCCGCGCGCCTCGGTCGATGTCCTGCTCGGCAAGGCCACGAACCTGGATCTCCCGCTCACCTGGGCTGCCCGCTCCAACCGGGTCGAATACGTACGCCTGCTGCTCGACGCCGGCGCCGACCCTGGCATCCGGAAATGGGGCATCACCCCGCTGGAGGACGCCATCTACCACGACAACACGGAGGTCGTCGACCTGCTCGCCGAGCGCGGAATCGTCCCGCAGGCGCTCTGGACGTATGCCGCCTGCGGCCGGCTGGATCTGGTGCGGGCCTGTTTCGACGAGGACGGCAGGCTCCGGCCGGACGCCGCGTCGGCGCGCCCCGACCTCGCCGACACCGGCGCAGGCTTTCCCTCTCGGCTGCCGCCGACCGATGATCCGGAGGAGATCGTGGGGGAGGCGTTCGTCCATGCCTGCCAGCACGGCCGGTTCGAGGTCGTGCGCTGGTTCCTCGACCGCGGCGTCCATCCCGACGTCGCGCCCTATCTCGGGCGGACCGGCCTGCACTGGGCGATCCCGGGCGGTCGTCTCCAGGTGATCCGCCTGCTCCTGGAACGCGGTGCCGACCCATCCATTCGCGACGATCTCCTCCAAATCGACGCCGACGGCTGGCTGCACATAGCCTTCGCCGCTCGCCCGCACGATCCCGTGGCTCAGCAGCTCCACGATTTGATCGAGTCTCGAACGCGCTGAGTTGCCGCTGCAGGTCCGGGCTGCCCAAGCCGCGATCAACCCGTAGTACCCGCAGTCGACGCCGCCGCCCTGGAGTCCGAGGCAGGGCTGGTTTCTGGAGACCCTCGTTCATGAGCTCACGCAGCACGGCGACGTGCCGCATCGGGTCAGGATCGCCGTGGCGCCGCTGTTGTCCAGCACGTCGTGTTCGTCGGCTTGCCTCGCCGCGTACGATGCCGGCGTTGGTGACCTGATCCGCGCGTACCAGATCAACGCCCTCGGTACAGATCCACACGCGCAGCAGCGCTGTCGCTTCGCGCAGTGCGGTGCCGGCGGTCGCGATCGCCTTGGGCGCCGACCGCTCTACGTTGGCGAGCGCGGCGGCCGGGCGCTCGCGCTCGCCCGGTTTCAGAGCGGCGTCGCCGAGCTGACGCGCCAGGAGTTCGAGGTACGCGGCGAAACGCCGGTATCCGCTCCGCAGAGACCTCCGGAAAGACGAGCGAGGTTAAGAATTCTTGACATGGTGTCTGCTCCGCTTTACGTTAGGTCGTGTTAAAGATTCTTTACATGGAGGGCGGGATCACGATGAGAGCAGTCACCTACCGCAAGTACGGCGCCCCCGACGTCCTGACCGTCGAGGACGTCCAGACCCCCACACCCGGCGACCAGGACGTGCTGGTGAAGATCCACGCCGCGGTGGTGACGGCTACGGACGCCACCTTCCGCGCCGGCGAACCGTTCTACTCCCGGATGTTCACCGGCCCCGTCAAGCCGAAGGCCGAGACGCTGGGCGGCGAGTTCGCCGGCGAGGTCGTGGCGGTCGGCAAGGACGTCACCCGCTTCGCGGTGGGCGACCGGGTCTTCGGCGACACCGGCCCGGCGTTAGGCGCCCACGCCGAGTACGTGCGCGTGCCCGAGGACGGGGCGCTGGCGGCCATGCCGACCGGCCTGGACTACGCCCAGGCCGTCGCCGTCCTGGACGGCGTGCTGACGGCCCTGCCCTTCCTCCGCGACCACGCCCAACTGCGGGAGGGACAGGAGATCCTCATCAACGGCGCCGCCGGCAGTGTGGGCGCGGCCGCGGTACAACTCGCCAAGCACCTGGGGGCGCGGGTCACCGGGGTGTGCAGCGGGGCCAAGCGGGAGCTGGTGAGATCGCTGGGCGCCGACGAGGTCATCGACTACGCCGCAGAGGACTTCACCCGCGCGGGCCGTACGTATGACGTCGTTTTCGACGCCGCGGGCAAGAGTTCGTTCCCACGGAGCAAGCGCGTGTTGAACAGCGGCGGCGTCTACCTGTCCACCGTTCCCTCCCCGGGGATCCTCCTGCAGTCGTTCTGGACGCGGAAGCTGGGCGACAAGCGGGCGATCATCGCCTTCACCGGTCTGCGCCCCACCACCGACAAGGCCGAGGACCTGCGCTTCCTGGCCCAGATCACCGAGGCCGGGCAGATGAAGCCGGCCATCGACGGCCGCTACCCGCTGGCGGAGGCCGCCGACGCGCACCGGCGCGTCGACTCCGGCCGCAAACAGGGCTGCGTCCTGATCACCATGGACCACGACGCCAAGTGACGCCAATGCCTCTGGTGCTGTTCGGACAGCCGGCTCCACAGCGTCTGCAAGCACCGGGCGACGCGCACCTGATGGCCGCCGCGCTCGCCGCGGAGGCGGGGCTCCCCGGCGGCGATGACGCCGACGAGGTGCGTTCGGCCCAGTCCAGGGTGTGCTGCCGGCCGGGCTGGACGCGGGCGGCGGCCCGCTCGAGTTCGGCGACGCGGGCCTCGATGGTGTGGGCGAACTCGCGGCGGGCGTGCTCCTGCCGGGTCACGTCGGCCAGGTAGTCGCCCGCCCTGGGGGTAGCTTCAGCCGAAGAAGACTCAGGTCCGTCGCACCAGCCCAAGACCACCGCATTAGAGCAGCCCGGAGGGCCGGGATCCCATCACGGGAGCCTGACCTCCGCGAACACCGGCCGATGGTCGGTGTGCCGCAGCTCCAGCACGCGGAAGTCCCGCACCGCCATCCGCGAGTCCGCCAGCACATGGTCGATCGTCACGCCGGGCGCGCGCAACGTGCGGCCCAACGCCTGCGGCCAGGTCGCCGTGAATCCCCGCCCCATGACGTCAGCGGCGTCCCGATAGCCGGACGCCAGCAGCTCACGCATCGGCAGGTGGTCGAGCGTGGCGTTGAAGTCCCCCGCCAGCAGCCGCAACTCCCCGCCGCCGCGCGGCAGCGCGTGGAGACCGCCCTGCCAGCACGGTTGCCGGCCGGTACGTTTGGGCGCACACGGGTGCACGGAGACGATCTCCACGCGGGCTCCGCCGGGATGCGCGAGCCACGCCCTGGCCTGCCCGAACGCACCCAGCTTGATCGTCTCTCCGGCCGTCAGCGGATACCGCGCGTACACGGCGGACCCGCCGACCCCCGGCAACGGCCGCGCGACGGCGTGCGGCAACGCCTGGCGCAGACCCGCCTCCTCCAGCCGCCGCATCGCGTCCGGCGTGAGCTCCTGCAACGTCAGCACGTCCGGCCGCACCTGGCCGACCAGGGCCACCAGCTGGGCCGTGTCCGCCTGACCCACCATCAGGTTGACCGCCAGCACCCGCAACACCGGCCCGCCCGCAGCCGGATTGCCGTCGGCGAAGGCCCGGGGCACGACGGCGAGCCCCAACGCCACCACGGCCGCGATCCCCACCACCCCCGCCGCCCGCCGTCTCAACACCCACGCCAGCGCCCCACCGGCAACCGCCCCGGCCGCCGCATAAGGGGTGTACGCCACCATCGGCACCCACGGCCAGTCCGGCTCGAACCCGCTCAGCCGCAACAGCGCCCACCCGGCGAACGGCACGACAGCGATCCAGCTCATCCATGTACGCACACCTCGTATCGCCACAAAGCCCGATGTGCGTTCACGCGAAGGTGTTCAGCGTGCGTGCGGTTCCGTCGACTCTGGCCCATGCCGGCCCTCGCCCCCAACACGACGGTGTCCTCAGACCGCTCGTACGTCCGGCTGAACTGGCCGCGGTCGCCCACGCGCCGATGCAGCACTGCGAGCACGGGGCCCATGGGCCACTGCGACCGGCGGCGCGCCGAAGGAGATCGGGTACGCAACACCTTCCACCGGATGCCTCTATAACTGCCTGCGGACGACGACGTGCGGCGTTCCTGCCGCCGGTGACGGCTCCTGCCTGACGCCCTCGGCGACGAATCACCCGGTCAGGGATGTTGGTCGCCCGGCAGATGCCATGGCAGGAGAACCGGCTCCCGCGGCGGGCGTCCGCCGACGAGCCGTGTCAGCAGCGGAGCGAGCCCCGCCGGCACGACCGGCTCGGTCGCCGACGTCAGCTCCGGTAACGTCCACCAGTGGAAACGATCAGTGACCGCACGTTCCTCTTCGTCCATGCCGGATGTATCCACCTCCATGTCGTGCACGCGTAGCACGAAATAGGAGTCATGCCCGGAAAAGACCTCGCCCTGCATGGCCCATGTCCCTACGCTCGTCGCCACCACTCGTCCCAGGGCCTGAGGGGTTACCACGTGACCGAGCTCTTCCCGCAGCTCCCGAGCCGCCGCCTGCTGCGGGGTCTCTCCAGGATCGATGGCGCCTCCCGGGGTGAACCACGCATAGAAGGGTCTCTCGACCTGGAGCAAGAGGCCGCGGTAGAGCAGGAGCCGATCCAGGTGATCGATCAGCAGCACCCGGGCTGTCGACCGGGAGATCATCTTGTCCATGACACGACCCTACGCAGGAGGCCACACCAGCTCGCAGGGTCGAGCTGTCCGGGTTCCGGTTCCGCTTCTCGGTGTCGGCCTGAGTTGGCGAGCTCCGCGCGCGCTCAGGGGGCGGGGAGGCTGCTTCGACCGGCTTGATCTACAACCAGACCGTACGCCGGTGTCGCCCGTGACTGATGGTCCACAATGGCCTGCATGTCTGCTACGCCCGAGAAGCATGTTGAGGCCGCATCTTCGTCGCGATTCAACGACTACGACAGGATCGCCGGGGGGTACACGGCCGAGAACGAGACCAGTCTCGTGAACGCGTACTACGAACGGCCCGCGATGCTGGAACTCGCCGGGGATGTGACCGGAAGGCGCATCCTCGACGCCGGTTGCGGCTCGGGTCCCCTGTTCGCCGAGCTGCGCGATCGAGGCGCCCTCGTCACCGGCGTCGACGCGAGCGCGGGGATGCTGGAGATGGCCCGACGGCGGCTGGGTGCCGACGCGGATCTGCGGGTCGCCGACCTGGCCGGCCCGCTGCCCTTCCCCGACGACGCGTTCGACGATGTCATCGCGTCCCTGGTGCTGCATTACCTGGAAGACTGGGGACCGACACTGGTCGAGTTGCGACGCGTGCTGAGGCCTGGCGGCCGACTCCTCGTCTCGGTCGATCATCCTTTCGTCATCACCCTCTTTCAGCACATGGCCGGGGAGAAGCCCAAGTACTTCGAGACCCGTAGCCGGACCGAAGAATGGACCATGGGCGGGCAGACCGCCCAGATGAGCTTCTGGGACCGGCCGCTGCACGCGATGACCGAGGCCTTCACCGCGGCCGGCTTTCGCATCAGCGTCATCAGCGAACCGCCGTTCGTGCCGGAAGCCCGCGAACTGTTCCCCGAGGAGTTCCGCGAGATCACCGGCCCGAGGTTCCTGAGCTTCCTGTTCTTCGTTCTGGAAGCCGACTGACGGCGCCTCATGGCTTGGCGCTTCAGCGGGCGATTCCCGCCGACTGAAGCGCTGAGTCACAGTCATGGACAGCAGCTGATGATGCCGATGACCTCGGTGGTGGTGTCGGGGACGTCCGCGCCAGTGGCGACCACGTACCGGACCGGGCAGGTCACCCTGTCGAAGACCGGGTCGATGTTGCTCTGGGCATGCTGCTCGGCGGACATCTTCCCGGCCATGCCCATCGTGGAGTGTAAGGGCAGCGACCGGCGCCACAGCCGCCGGATCCGCTCCTCTGCGTAGGAGAAGTCGAACGGGTACGCGCCGTCCACGGACACCACCCCCAGGACGCGGTCCGGATTCCGGCCGGCCCAGTGCAGCGCGACGGGCGCGCCATAGGACCAGCCGACCAGAAGCGGCCGGTCCACGCCCCTGGCCGCAAGGACGGCGCCGACGTCACGGACGTGCGCCTCGAACGAAGCGGCCGCGGCCTCGATCGGCCGCGGGCCCTCATGTCGTAGGTGATATGCCGGTAATCGCTGCCGAGTTCGGCGATGACACGCCGCCAATACCGCTGATTGGCGAACTGGCCGTTGAGGTAGAGCACGGAAGGGCCGGGCCCACCGGTGTCGGTCACGGCCAGCGCGGTGTCGTCGACCGGCACCATGCCGATCCAGGGGGAGTTGACGTTGGCCACCCGTTCAGCTGCGGCGGCGCCACCTCGCGGGCAACTCTCGCGGCGTCGGTATCCGCCTCATCGCGGACGATCCACCCCATCCGGTGCCGGTCGACCTGCTGGCCGGGCTGCTGAGGGAATGGATGGGCGGTCAGCTCGCCTCTGAGTGTGATGGACGGTCGCCTGGTCACCGCGTTCACACGGTCACAGGCCGATGTTGGACTTGGCGCCCATGTAGGAGCCTGCGCCCGGCCATCCGGTCCGTGCCAGCTCGACGAAACGCGAGGAGAAACCGATCGCCGGCAGGTCGGCCAGCGGCAGGAACCGCACGCCGCGGATCGGCGTGGTGTCGGCGCCCTCGGTGACCGCGCCGACGCTGCCACCTGTGCGAGTGGCCTCGAACGTCAGATGCACGACGTGGGTCCCCCCACCGGGCAGGTGGTCGCACACGTACAGCAACCGGCCGACCTCGACCTCGACGCCGGTCTCCTCGCTCATCTCCCGGGCGAGGGCGTCGGCGAGGCTCTCACCCTCCTCCACCTTCCCGCCGGGCAGCGACCACGAGCGGCCGGTGTCGGTGTCCTGGTCAAGGAGCAAGATGCGATCACCCTCGACGACGACGCCGGTGACTCTCACTTTCATCACCGCGGCACGCTATCCCACGAGGTCGTGTCATGTGCCGAGACCAGGCAGGTGGTGGCGGCGGCCGGAGGGTTGGGCACACAGGTGCACCCTCGCCGAGGGAGTGGCAGTCCGCGGACAGCCGGCCCGGCATCGTGCATCTCCTGAAGGAGATTTCCGACCTGGACCTGGATCCCGCTCACGTTGTCATCGTCTACCACCCCTGCTACGAGGCGTTTGTCGCCTGGGCCACGAGATCTTGAGCCTCGACAGCTGTGGGTGGCGTTCGGCGACAACCTGGACCCGGTGTCCAACCCGCTGGCCGCACTGCGGCAGTCCGCCCCCTGCGCAGGTGCTGGACAACCTGATGATGCTGGAGGGCCGGGCCTTCGGTTGACCTTGAGTTGACTCTAGGACGAATAATTCCGCCCAAGACCCGACGTGGATGGGCAGCATGAGGGGATGTCGTATGAAGTACCGCACGATCGGCAGCGATCCGAAGACCCGCCGTGATGTCAGCGTGCTGAGTCTGGGGGCGATGCTGTTCGGCACCGCCATCGACGAGGCGACGTCGTTCGCCATTCTCGACCACTTCGTCGAGGCCGGCGGCAATTTCCTCGACACCGCCAACAATTACGCCTACTGGGTCAACGGCACGCAGGGAGGTGAGAGCGAAGCGCTGCTCGGCCGCTGGCGGCATAGCCGCAACGTCGGCGATGAGATCGTCATCGCCACCAAGCTTGGAGGGCGGCCCAACGCTCCGGCGAGCGGCCTCAGCCACGACCTTGAAGGCCTGTCCGCCCAGGTGATCAGGGAGTCTTCGGAGCGAAGCAGGGAACGGCTCGGCGTGGACAAGCTGGACCTGCTGTACGCGCATGCGTACCTCGAAGGTTCGACGGTGCCGCTGGAGGAGACCGTCGAGGCTTTCGCGGATCTGGTTCAGGGAGGCGCCGTGGGTCTTCTCGGGGCGAGCAACCACTGGGCCTGGCGACTTGAGCGGGCCCGGAACCTGGCGGCCGGGGCAGGTCTGCCCGGTTATGAGGTCCTGCAGTATCACCACTCCTACCTGCGTCCGCGCACCGATCCGCCGACGCTGCGGTCCAAGGACGGAAACTTCGGCGTGGTCGAGGGGAACCTGCTCAGCTATCTGAGAGCCGAGCCCGGGCTCACGCTGGTCGCCTACTCGCCGTTGCTGGGCGGCGGTTACGTACGTGAGGACAAGCCGCTCGATGCCGCGTTCGACCACGCCGGCACCCCTCGGCGGCTGGCGGCACTGCGGGAAGTGGCGCAGGAGACCGGAGCGACAGTCAACCAGGTGGTGCTCGCCTGGCTCATCGGTGGCGAGATTCCGGTGATCCCGTTGGTCGGCGCCTCGTCGGTCGAGCAGTTGGAGGAGAGCCTGGCCGCGGTGGATGTGGAGTTGACGGCGGACCAGCGGGCGAAACTCGACGCCGCGTACTGAGCGCGACTTTGACGGAGACTCTGGACTGCCGGCTGCGGCCGACGAAGCCGGCATAAGGTTCTGTGTGTTCCACCCCCCAAAACCGGCTTCTCCTGGTGTTCGTCGTCACGCTGAGCCTCCTGGTGCCCGGTATGCCTCCTGCCCTCGCCGGTGATCCGGCCGACTATCCCGAGTACCCGTACCCGACGAGCGATGAGGGCGCCTATGACGAGCCTCATCGGGGCCAGTTCCACTTCAGCCCGCGCAGCGGGTGGATGAACGACCCCAACGCCCCGCTGTACTACAAAGGCACGTACCACCTGTTCTTCCAGCACAATCCGCACGGGCTCGGCTGGGACACCATGCACTGGGGACACGCCGCCAGCCCCGACCTCGTGCACTGGACGCAGCGGCCCGTCGCGCTGGAGCCGGTGCAGGCCCGGCGGACGATCTCCGCGAGCACCCCGCTGGCCGGGGTCGCGGGCGACACCTACGAGGTCATCGCCGAGTTCGACGTCGCCGGGGCCACGGCGTCCGAGTTCGGCCTGTTGCTGCACACCCGCGCCGACGGGGGCTATGACCGTAAGGTCGCCTACGACCGCGCCGGCCAGACGTTGTACGGCGCGCCCCTCGCGCCCGAGCGTGGCCGCGTCAGGATGCGCGTCCTCGTCGACCGCGGCCAGCTCGAGATCTTCGGCAACGACGGCAGGCTCTTCTACAGCGACAACGTCGACTTCTCGGCCGCGCCCGGCAGCCGGGGAGTGGCGGTGTACGCGGCGGGAGGCCGGGTGAAGCTGGTCTCACTGAAGTATCACGACCTCGTACGCACCTGGCCGCCGTCCACGTCCGGCACCAACCCCGGCAGCAACATCGCGGGGCCGTGGCGCCCGGTCGGCGGCGCCTGGACCAGCCTGGCCGACGGCAAGACGGGCACCGCGCTGTCCGGCGGCAACGCCTTCTACCTGAGCGGCCGGACCGGCACGGACTTCACCTACGAGGGAGATCTCCGGCCCGATCGGCCCGGGGCCGCCGCGGCCCTCACCTTCAGGGCCGGCGTCGACCTGGCCACCCATTACACCGCCAACGTCGACACGGTCGGCTTCGTACGGCTGTGGTGGCCGGGGGCGGTGCTCGCCGACTTCCGCACCGCGATCACGCCCGGCACCTCGTATCACCTCAAGGTGGTCGCGAACGGGCCGCGCATCCGGGTGTACTTCGGCGGCGGCGCCGAGCCGGTGATCGACGTGACGGACACCGCCACCGGCGGCGGCTATTTCGGGCTCAACGTCTGGAACGGCACCGGCACCATCCGCGCCGCCACCGTCACCTGACGGCCCGCCCGTCCGCGGTCCCAGAGCGCCGCCGCGCGAACACCGGGCCGCCTGGCCGTCCGTGATCTCAGAGCGCCGCCGTGCGAATGGCCTCCCAGTGGTCTCAGGGCGCCGCCGTGCGAAAGCCCGCGTTGCCCATGCTGGAGTCCGGCGTGTTGGACGATCTGGCGGCGTTCCGGTAGCGGTTGCAGTAGGAGTCGTGGCACAGGTACGAGCCGCCCCGCAGCACGCGCAGCACCGGCGACACCTGGGAACGCGGGTTGCTCGCCGGCCCCTGCGCGCGGGCGCGTTTGGCGTACGCGCGTGGGTCGAAGGGGTCGTCGCACCATTCCCAGACGTTGCCCACGGCCTGCCAGAGCCCGAAGCCGTTCGGCCGGTACGTGCGCACGGGCGCGGTGGCCGGCCAGCCGTCCTCGGCGGTGTTGCGGTCGGGGAAGGAGCCTTGCCAGATGTTGGCCTGCCAGCGGCCCCGCTCGTCGAGGAGGTCGTCGCCCCAGGGGTAGCGGGCCCCTTCGAGGCCGCCGCGGGCGGCGCGTTCCCATTCGGCCTCGGTGGGCAGGCGCCGTCCGGCCCAGGCGCAGTAGGCCTGGGCGTCGTGCCAGGTCACGTGGACGACGGGGTGGTCGTCGCGCCCGTCCAGGTCGGAGCCGGGGCCTTCGGGGTGCCTCCAGCCGGCGCCTTCGACGGCGAGCCACCACGGAGCGCGGGGCGAGCGGCCGATCACGGACGCCCGCGGGTGGACCAGCGTGTGGAAGACCGCCGAGGATCCGGCGGTCTCGGCCTCGGTGCGATAGCCCGTGTCGTCGGCGAAGCGGGCGAAGTCGGCGTTGGTGACGGCGGTGGCGTCGATGTCGAACGCGTCGAGCGCCACTTCGTGCACCGGCGTCTCACCGTCTCCGGCCAGGCCGTCGCCGAAGGCGTCGCCCATGCGGAAGGTCCCTGCCTCGACGCGGCACTGCTCGATCAGATGGACACCGCGCCCGGCGGGAAGCGGCCCCCGGGCCGGTGGCGGCGCGAGGCGAGGCGTGCAGCAGGACCTATCGACAGAGCGTGACACTTGTGTCATGGTATCACCATTCCACTTGTGGCACGGTTAACTCCGTTACAAGGACGGGCACATTTGATGAAGCTTGAGATTCTGCTGCTCGGCGCGCTGCTCAGCCGCCCCAGCACCGGCTACGAGCTGAAGAGGTTCTTCGATACGCACGGCCGGTTCATGCGCTCGAACACGACCATGAGCCAGGCCTACCGGACGCTGGCGGCGATGGAGGAACGCGGCTGGGTCGAGCACACGATCGAGGAGCGCGCCGGGGCGAGCAACGCCAAGCGCTACCACGTGACCGAAGAGGGCCACACGGTCTTCACCGACTGGCTGACGCGCCCGTACAACCCGCCGACGCGCTTCCAGGAACCGGACCTGTACGCGCGGCTGGGCAGCGCCGGTTTCATGACGGTCGAGCAGGTGATCGGCATCCTCGACGTCGAGATCAACACCCGGGTGGCCGAGGTCGCGCGGTACCGCCATCGTGACCGCAGCCGGTTCGACGAGCCGCCACGGGGCTACGACGTGGAGCTCGGCAGCCAGATGGACGAGTGGCTCCACCGGCGTGGGGCCGAGGCGATGGACCGCCACATCGCCTCGCTCATCGAGCTGCGCCGGCGGCTCCTCGACGGTGAGCCGATCATTTCCGAGTCCGCCGAGGAGGCGACGCGATGAAGGCCGTCATCTTGATGTTCGACAGCCTCAACAGGCACCTGCTCGCCCCCTACGCCGACACCTTCGTCGACGCGCCCAACTTCGCGCGCCTGGCGGCCAAGGCCGTGACGTTCGACAACTTCTACGCCGGGTCGCTGCCGTGCATGCCCGCGCGCCGCGAGATGCACACCGGCCGGTACAACTTCCTGCACCGCAGCTGGGGCCCGCTGGAGCCGTTCGACGACTCCATGCCCGAGCTGCTCAAGCGCGCGGGCGTGCACACGCATCTCGCCTCCGACCACCCGCACTACTGGGAGGACGGCGGCGCGACGTACCACACCCGCTACAGCACCTGGGAGTTCTTCCGCGGCCAGGAGGGCGACCCGTGGAAGGGCGTGGTCGGGGACGACGGCGGCGCGGCGGGCCCGTTCGGTGCGATGAAGCGGCAGGACGCGATCAACCGCACGTACATGGCGACCGAGGCCGAGCACTCCCAGACGCTCACCGTGGACGCCGGGCTGCACTTCCTCGAGACGAACGCGGACGCCGACCGGTGGCTGCTGCAGATCGAGCTGTTCGACCCGCACGAGCCGTTCTTCACCCACCAGCAGTACAAGGACCGCTACCCGCACGACTACGACGGGCCCGCCTTCGACTGGCCGCCGTACCAGAAGGTGCTGGAGCCGAAGGAGCAGGTCGAGCACGCCCGCTACGAGTACGCGACCCTGGTGTCCATGTGCGACCGCTCGCTCGGCCGCGTCCTGGACTTCATGGACGAGCACGCCATGTGGGACGACACCATGCTCATCGTCAACACCGACCACGGCTTCCTGCTCGGCGAGCACGGCTGGTGGGCCAAATCGGTGATGCCGTGGTTCAACGAGCTGGTCCACCTGCCGATGTTCCTGTGGGATCCCCGCACCGGCGGCCGGGACCAGCGCAGGGGAGCGCTCGCGCAGACCATCGACATCGCCCCGACCGTGCTGCGCTACTTCGGCCTCGAACCCACCCCCGACATGCAGGGCCACGACCTCGCCACCACGGAGGGTCACGAGGGGGCCCTGTTCGGCATCCACGGCGGGCACGTCAACGTCACCGACGGCCGCTACGTCTACATGCGCGCGGCCAAGGACCAGGCCAACGGCCCGCTCGAAGAGTTCACCCTCATGCCCACCCACATGCGCACCCGCTTCTCGGTCGCGGAGCTCCAGGAATGGGAGCCGGCCGAGCCCTTCACCTTCACCAAGGGCCTGCGCACGATGCGCATGCCCGCCTCGCCCACCTGGATGAACCCCTGGCGGCATGGCACCCTGCTGTTCGACCTGGACCGCGACCCGGCGCAGGAGGCCCCGATCGTCGACGACGACGTCGAGCTGCGGATGATCGAGCTGCTGCGCCGCCTCATGGTGGCCGCCGACGCGCCGGCCGGCCAGTTCGAACGCCTGGGCATCCCGCGCGAGGGCGAGGTCACCCGCGAGCACCTGCTGATCCGCGAGCAGCGCGAACGCGCGGCGGCCGTGGCCGTGCCGCTGCCCATGGGGGCGGACCTCCAGGCGGAGCCGCTGCTCCGCACGCCTCTCCTGGAGCTGCTGCGGATCACCGGCGCCAAGGACGTCCTCGCGCAGGAGGCGCCGGCGCTGGTGCAGTCGGAGCTGCTCGCCGCACCCGTTTCCATGAGCCTGCTCGACCTCGCCCGCCTCGGATACGTGCCCGCCGCGGTCCTGCGCCGCATCGACGAGCAGTTCGGTCTTCTCCCGGTTACACCCGTCGCCTCATCCGATTGAGGCCGGCGTCTCTCCACCGCAACACTGCAGACAGGGGCACCGCATGGATGCCAGCGCCTCCACCGCGTCCGTACAGCCAGGAGCGGCTCAGGCCGCCAACGTCCCCCATCGCTGGCGCAATCTCGCCGTCCTCTCCGGCGTGAGCGTCGTCGACAACACCGAAGCCGGTCTCATCAACACCGTCTTCCCCACGCTCGCGGCCGCGCTCCGGCTGGACAGCGGTCATCTCGGCGTCATCGCGGCGCTCGGCAAGATCGCCAGCGTTCCGGCCGGCCCGTTCTGGGTGTGGCTGTCCGGCAGGATAGGCCGGCGCGGCGCGCTGGTCGCCACGACGGTGACCGGCGGCCTGTTCGGCATCGCCGCCGGTTTCTCCCAGAACTTCGTCCAGCTCCTCATCTGCTGCACCCTCATGTCCGCCGCGGTGATCGGCGGCTCTCCCATCGCCATGGCCGTCATCACCGACTCCTTCCCCGACGAGCAGCGGGCCAGGGCGAACGGGATCTTCTTCGGCACGCTCCAGCTCGCCGCCATCGTCCTCGGGCCCGTCATGGCGATCTTCGTCGGGCTGGAGGACGGCTGGCGCTGGGCGCTGTGGACCCTGGGCGGCGTCTGCATCCTCGCCGGGCTCGTCGTCGCCGCCTTCTTCACCGACCCGGGCATCGGATCCGCCGAGAAGCAGCTCGCCGACCTCTCGAGCGAGGACCGGGCGAAGGCGAAGGTCACCGTCGCGTCCGTCGCCGGGCTGTTCCGCATCCCCTCGTACACCGTGATGATGCTGAGCCGGCTCCTGTCGGGACACCTGCTGATCGTCATCTTCGGCGTCCAGTTCCTCGTCACCGAGCGGGGCATCGACAACGCCACCGCCATCCTGGTGGCGCTGCCGTTCGGCCTCGGCTACAGCGTCGCCACGCTGGGCGCCGGGTTCATCCTGCCGCGGCTCGACCGGATCATGCCGGACCGGGGCCGCGTCCTGGTCCTGCAGCTGGCCCAGATCCTGTTCGCCGTCATCGCGTTCTTCGGCACACAGTTCCGGTACGAGGACATCGCCGTCTACGCGGTCTTCTGGGCCTTCCTGGGCGCCTGCCAGGGGCTGAACCCGCCGGTCAACCGGCCCATCGTGGCCGCCGTGGTGCTGCCCGAGCTGCGCGGGCAGGCGTACGCGATCTGGTTGTCGGTGTTCGAGACGATCGCGTGGGCGCTGTTCTCGCTGCTGGCCGGCTCGCTGGCGGCGACCCTCGGCATCCAGGGCGTGTTCCTGTGGGTGCTGGTCATCCTGATGCTCGTCAACGGCCTCCTGCTCTCGATCCTGTACGTCACCTACCCGCGCGACGCCCGCCGGATCGGCCAGGCCCTCGAACTCCGCCGCAGGGAGGCGCTGGCGGACTGAGTCACGACGTCTCCCGGTGAACGACGACGGCCCAGACGGCGGGCTCGGCCGGGGGCGTGTCCTCGACCCCGAGCACGTGCAGCGCGCGGTGGGCGACGTACCGGCCCAGGCCGGCCACGTCCACGCGCACGCTCGACAGCGCCGGCACCAGCAGCCGCGCCAGGGGGCTGTCGTCGTGCCCGACCACCGCGAGGCGGCCGGGCAGGGCGACCCCCGCGCGCACGGCCGCACCCACGACGGCGGCGGCGATGTCGTCGTTGTAGGCGATCACCCCGGTGACGCCGTCGTCCACCCAGTCCCGTACGGCATCGGCCGCGGAGCCGTCCTCGTCGGAGACCGTCCGCACGTCGGCGATCTCGAGGCCGAGCTCCGCGGCCCGCGCCCGCGCCAGGGAGGCGCGCAGGCTGGCCAGCGCCTCCAGGCGCGGGTCGCCCGTGAGCGCGACGGCCAGCCGCGCGTGCCCCCGCTCGTGAAGATGCTCCACCTGGAGGGCGGGGCCGGCCCGCAGGGACGGCACCTCGTGCAGCTCGGAAGGCTCCTCGCCGGGCAGCAGCCGCACCCCCGGCGCCCGGCGGAGCGCGTCGAGGTAGTCGCGGGGGAGGGGGACGACCGGGACGACGAGGTCGGGGTCGAGCGTCTCCCACAAGGGACGGGACCGGCCGCCGGCGTGCCGGGCCCAGGTCACCAGCGAGTAACCGGCGCGGTCGAGGACGTGGGTCGCCTCCTCCAGGTACTGGCGCATGCTGTGTTCGACGGGCCAGTCGGGCAGGACGAACAGGACGATGCGGTTGCTGCCCCGGGCGAGCGCCCTGGCGGCGGCATGCGGCCGGTAGCCCAGGCGTTCGGCCTCGGCGAGCACCTTGCGCCTGGTGGCCTCCGAGATTGTCTGGCCCGGCGTGTCGTTGATGACGAACCCCACCGTGGCCCGCGAGATCCCCAGGGACCGCGCGATGTCGCTCGCCGTCACCCGCCGTGCCCGTCCGCCCATGCCCGTCCTCCCCGTTCCGACCCTGGCACTTGCGCGCGCTAGTGCCCCAAGGTTAGCGTCGCGCAGACAGC
Organism: Nonomuraea sp. NPDC005650; assembly: GCF_040605375.1. Classification (NCBI taxonomy): domain Bacteria; kingdom Bacillati; phylum Actinomycetota; class Actinomycetes; order Streptosporangiales; family Streptosporangiaceae; genus Nonomuraea; species Nonomuraea sp. NPDC005650. The sequence continues at coordinate 95,821 of NZ_JBEXCR010000017.1, read as the reverse complement.
TAGCGCGCGCTAGCTCTCGCTCACCCCGCAGGACAGAAAGGTCACGACATGACCGACGGACGATCCGCCGTCGAACGGCTCACGCTCGAGGAGAAGGCGCGGCTCGTGTCCGGCGCCAGTTTCTGGACGACCGCGGAGGTGCCGCACGCCGGCGTGCCGGCCGCGCTGCTCACCGACGGCCCGCACGGCGTACGCATGCAGCGCTCCGGCGTGGACCACCTCGGGCTCGCCGACAGCATGCCCGCCACCGCGTTCCCCACCGCGGCGGCACTGGGCTCCTCATGGGACGAGGGCCTCCTGCATGAGATCGGGGAGGCGCTCGCGGTCGAGGCCAGGGCACTCGGCGTGGACGTGCTCCTCGGCCCGGGCGTCAACATGAAGCGCTCCCCGCTGTGCGGACGCAACTTCGAGTACTTCGCCGAGGACCCGCTGCTGGCCGGCGTCATGGGAGCCGCGTGGGTCTCCGGCCTGCAGTCGCGCGGCGTCGGCGCGTCGGTCAAGCACTTCGCGGCCAACAACCAGGAGACCGACCGCATGCGCGTCAGCGCCGAGGTCGACGAGCGCACCCTGCGGGAGATCTACCTGCGCGCGTTCGAGCACGTCGTCCGCGAGGCGCGGCCGGCCACGATCATGTGCTCGTACAACCGGATCAACGGCGTGTACGCGTCGGAGAATCCCTGGCTGCTCACCACGGTCCTGCGCGAGGAGTGGGGCTTCGACGGCTACGTGGTCTCCGACTGGGGCGCGGTGCACGACCCGGTTGCCGCCGTACGATCCGGGCTGGACCTGGAGATGCCGGGCACCGGCGGCCGCAGCGCCGCCGCCATCGTCGCGGCCGTGCGCAACGGAGAGCTCAGCGAAGAGATCCTGGACGTCGCCGTCGAACGCCTCGTGGGCACCCACGACCGGCTGCGGCAGGGGCGCGCGGACGCGGCGCCCGACTTCGACGCCCACCACGCGCTCGCCCGCCGCGTCGCGGCCGAATGCGCGGTCCTGCTCAAGAACGACGGCGGCCTGCTCCCGCTGGACCCGGAGTCCGGCGGCCGGATCGCGGTGCTGGGCGAGTTCGCGCGCACCCCGCGTTACCAGGGCGCGGGCAGCTCCCTCATCAACCCGACCCGGCTCGACGACGCGCTGACCGCGATCCGCGCCGCCACCTCGCGCGAGGTCGCGTTCGCCCCGGGGTTCCGCCTCGACGGGACGCCCGACGCCGCCCTGCTCGCCGAGGCGGTGGAGGCCGCCCGCGACGCCGCCGCGGTGCTGGTGTTCCTCGGCGAGCCGTCGGAGGCCGAGTCCGAGGGCTTCGACCGCGAGGACCTGGACCTGCCGGAGGCACAGCTCCAGCTGCTTGAAGCGGTGGCCGCGGTCAACCCGTCGGTCGCGGTCGTGCTGAGCAACGGCGGCGTCGTGCTGACCGGCCCGCTCACCGACCACGCGGCCGCCCTGCTGGAGATGTGGCTGGCGGGCCAGGCGGGCGGCGGCGCCGCGGCCGACCTGATCTTCGGGCACGCTGACCCCTCCGGCCGGCTCGCCGAGACCGTGCCGCACCGGCTCTCCGACACGCCCGCGCACGTCAACTGGCCCGGCTCGGAGGGCGAGGTGCTCTACGGGGAGCGCCTCTACATCGGCTACCGCTGGTACGACCGGACCGGGCGGGACGTGGCCTTCCCGTTCGGGTTCGGGCTGTCGTACACCACGTTCGCCTACTCCGACCTCGCCGTGCACGTCCCGGACCCGGCGCGGGCCGAGGCCCGCGTCGAGGTCACGGTGACGAACACCGGCACGCGGGCGGGCGCCGAGGTCGTCCAGGTGTACGTCAGCGACCCGGTCGCGGACGTGGACCGTCCCGAACGCGAGCTGCGCGGCTTCCGCAAGGTCCGCCTGGCTCCGGGCGAGAGCGCCCGCGTGGTGATCGAGCTCGACGCCCGGGCGTTCAGCTACTGGAGCACCCGGCAGGGCCGCTGGGTGGCCGAGCCCGGCGAGTACGGCGTCCACGTCGGCCCCTCCTCCCGCGACCTGGTCCTGGAGCAGCGCGTCCACCTGGACGTGGAGCCCACGTCGGCTCCGCTCAGGGCCGACAGCACCCTGCAGGAGTGGCTCGCCCACCCCCGGGGCCGGAAGATCGTCGAGGAGATCCTGCTGAAGGCCGCCGACGGGGAGCCGAGCTTCTTCACCGATCCGGCCAGCCAGGCGCTGATCGCCCAGATCCCGCTGGCCACCCTCCTCAGCATGGGAGCCGGGAACGGCGGGCAGCAGCCGCCGGCCATGGACGACCTGCTGCGGATGGCGGGCTCCGAGGCCCCGGCGAGCTGAGCGGACGGCCGCGCGGCGACCTCCTCGGGAGGGGCGCCGCGCGGTCGATCATCAACGGCTGAGCGTGGCCGGTTCCCAGGCGGTGACGCCGAGGAGGTTCGTGGCGCCGAGGTCGAAGTGGCCGCTGACGCGCCGCCGGTCCGGGCCGGCGGTGACGACGAGGGTGGCGCCGACCGCGGGCGGCAGGGTGGTGCCGCCGTAGGTGTTGCGCCAGGCGAGGGTGAAGCGGGCCGATCGGCCTGGCCGTACGGTCACGGCCTTCGGCCCGGGATCCCGGATCGCGGTGGTGACCTGCCGCGCGCCCCGGTCGATCGTCACCTTCAGCGGCTCGCCCTCCCCGTCCAGGAGGCGGACGCGGGGATAGCCCTTGACGTGCCGCACCGCGCCGCCGCAGTTGGTGAGCGTCACGGTCTGGACGCGCAGCCCCATGGCGGCCGTCGGCTCTTCGGCGTACAGGAGCAGTCCCGAGCCGGCGCAGGACGGGCTCGGGGACGGGGACCACACTGTCGGCGGCGGCTGGACCAGGGGATGGACGGACGGAAGAGCCGTGGGACGGGGCGGCGCGGCGGCGGGCGCCCGCGCGCCGCAGCCGGCCGCGAGGAAGAGCATGGCGGCGGTCAACCAGGCGGTCATGGCGGTCATCGGCATCATCCTGCCGCAGAACTCCCACCCGCCGGGTGCGGTCGTCCGGGGGAGGCGAGCTGGGCGAGCAGCGCGGGCATGCGCTCCAGCTCGATGGGCAGGCCCGCCCGCAGGGCCGCGTACTCCGCGCCGGGCCCGCCGAGCTCGATGAGCTCGCCCCAGCAGTGTTCGAGCTCCTCTCTGGCCTGCCGGAGCCGGCCGTGGTCGCCTGCGTCCCGCGCGTCCCGGTAGCGCGCGCGGGCCTCCTGCTCGCGCCGCATGAGCGCGCTGTCGCCCGGCGCGGGCACGGTCTCGCCGAGCAGCTCGGTCAGCGCCCTGGACTTCACCGTCCGGACGACGTGGGCCGCGAGAGAGCCCGGCTCGGGTTCCACCCCGGGCGGCAGCGGCTGGGTGGCCAGCGTGGCCAGGTGGTCGATCACGACCTCGGCGAACCTCTCGGCGGCGCCCCTGGCCGCGCCGCGCAGCTCGTCGTCGATGATGGCGAAGTGCACCGACTGCAGGTGGTCGAGCGCGGCGACGAGGTGACCCGCGGCCGGGTACGGGTCAAGCCGGCGGAGCATGAGCCCGAGCAGCTCATGGAACTGGGCGCTCATCGCGAACCCGCCGCGCTTCTCCGTGCGTTCGATCCACTCCTCGATGACCATGGTGTCGGGGATGTCCACGGTGAAACCGTCCGCCTGGGCGACGCCGGTGATGCCCCGGACGAGCCGGCGACGGCCGGGGACGGGGACGCCCCCGTTGATGAGCTCGCGCAGGATCCAGGGGTTGCTCAGGGAGGGCTCGGGCAGGAAGCGGTCCACGGTCACCTCGCCGCGCAGCAGCGGCCCGTAATCGACGGGGTTGCGTGAAAGGCGCAGGTGATGCCTCCCGACGCTGCTGCTGACGGTGTCCGCGTCGGCGACGATCCGCTCCACCCCCATCGTCGTCGCCCCGGGCTCGGCGGGCGGGATGGCCGCGGCCCGGCGTACGAGCTCCTCGGCGGACCGCAGGTCGCCGTAGGAGGCGTGCATCAGCGCGGCGGTCGCCGCGACCTCCCGGCGCACCTCGGGGTGCACCCGCTCGTCCGTCGTGGCGCGCAGCACCGCGGCGTCGGCCTCGGCCAGCGGCAGCGTACGCCGCGCGGTCGGCCGTGCGGGATCGACACCGGGGAAGGTCGTGAGGACGTTCGCCAGGGCCATCGCCTCCGCGTTGACCGCCCCGATGTCCCGGTACAGCCGCGCGGCGGTCCAGTAGCTCATGACCGACTCCTCGTGGCGGCCGTGCAGCCGGTTGGCCAGCCCGCGGACGGTGTGGAGATAGCAGCGGTACGCGGCGTACGTGGAACGCAGCGGCTCCTCGGCCGTCAGCAGCCACGGGTAGGTGCTGTCGGCCAGGTCGAGCAGGGACAGGCCCTCGTCCGCCCACTTCAGCGCGATGTCGAGCAGGGGCGGGCGGCCCTCGGCGCGTTCGAAGGGCAGCAGGAGCGTGTCGTCGACGTCGCCCAGCGCCGTCTTCTCGCTCTCGTCGGTGAGCACCTCCACGAGCTGGAGGGCGGAGTTGACGTGGATGTTCCACATGCGGTCGAGCTGCAGGGCCTTGCGCGGCCGCCCCGGCCCCAGCAGGTCGCGGGCGACGCGGATCCGCTCCATGAGGGTCAGCGCCCGGCCCAGGTCGTCGGACCAGGCGCGGCGGAGCTGCTCGCGGCGCAACTGCACGGAGAACAGATAGTGCGCGGCGTCGAGCCGGTCGATGGTGTGGCGCAGGGGGACCTCGAGCCGGCTCTCGGCGTAGGGGGTGGAGAAGAGCACGAGGGCGAGGGCGGAGCCGATCAGGGCGCCCAGGTCGTCGTGGACGGCTCCCGCCGCCGTCACGCAGAACCAGGCCAGCCCCAGCTCGGCTCCGTACAGGCCGGAGAACCTGTCCCGGTTGAGCCGCATGCCCGCGGGGGCCTTGATGTACGTGACCTTGGCCAGCGAGCCCCGTCCGACCAGCAGGTACACGAACCTCAGGACCAGCATGGCCGCCGCCACGCACACCGTGCCCAGGACGAATCCCAGCACGCCGGGCGGCCAGACCCGGACGAACCAGGACCCCGCCGGCCCCAGGGCGAGCAGCGTCGCGCCGAGCAGCCAGATGACCGCGCCCAGCCAGATCTGGCCGCGGTGCCAGCGGGTCAGCCCCGCCGTGGTGATGCCCACCAGGCCGAAGTGCGGGCGGATCAGCAGCACGTACATGATCAGCAAAGTGCTCAGAACGGTGGGCCACGAGCGGGCGTGCGCCCAGAGCACGGCGATCGGCGCGATCGGCGCCAGGATGCAGAAGGTCCTGGCGACGCGGACCTTCGCCGACGCCGGCGGCAGCGCCCCGAGGACCCAGCCGGCCAGCAGCGGGATCGTCCACCACGACAGGTCCGCGAACGGCACGCCGCCCGCCACCATGACGGCGCCGCCGGCCAGCGCCGCCAGGCAGCCGAGGAGCCCGAGCGCCAGCCCCAGCGCGGCCACGCACGCCAGCGCGCCCGGCCCGGCCCGCAACACCGCGGTGTACGGCTCGGCGGCCACCAGGCCGACCAGCGCCCACCACAGGACCCGGCCCGCCCGGAAGGCGGCCACCACCGCGCCCTCCTGCCGCACGCGCAGCGCCAGGTCGGCGTTGACGAGCGTCTTCTCGATGAACTCCGGATACCGGTAGAAGTTGAGGTTGACGGGCATGAGCCCCTCCCTACGGGAGTTCGAGCACGAGGTGGACGGTGCCGTCGGGCAGGGCGGCCGTGAGCTCGGCCAGCTGGTCGCGGGTCACCGCCAGGACGACGCCGCGCTCGCCCAGCACGTCGAGGACCACGGCGCCCGGGACGGTGGCGGAGGCCGCCCCGGGATTCTTCGGGACGACGTGGATCGTGACGGTCTCGCCCCGGCCCAGCGCGGGCGTGACCAGCAGCTGGGGCGGCCCGAGCGCGAGGGCCGAACGCCCCGACAGGCGCCCGCCGGGCAGAGCCGGACCGAGGTCCCAGGGCGCGATCGGCGACCTCGCCGCGACCGGCCGCAGCGTGTACCGGCCGAGCAGGCGGCCGGAGGCGTCGCCGGTCACGTCGCCGGCGGTGAGCACGTGGTAGGCGGGCAGGTCGCGGGCGGCGGCCCCGGAGCCGGGGGACCGCCGGACGGCGGCGACGCCGAGGGCGGCGCACCCGAGGAACACCACGGCGAGCAGGGCGACGAGCACCGGGCTGGTGCGCGAGCGCCGCACCCGGAAGGGCGGGATCGGCCTGGTGGCCACGCTGGGCGGCCGCTCGATCTCGGGTGGCCGTTCGTCGGTTTCGGGCAGCGGCTCGTCGGCGTCGGGTGAGGGTCCGCCGGTGTCGGGTGAGGGTTCGCCGGTGTCGGGCGCTGGGGGCGGGCCCTTCGGGTAGCCGAGGTGGGCGGCCCGGTCGGTGCTCACGCTGCCGCGCATCCACATCTGGTCGAGCGCGGTCCACTGCTTCAGCTCGGCGTCGAAGTCGGCGGGGCGGTCGAGCCCGATGGCGTCCAGCAGCAGCCAGCGGTGCACGTCGAACGCCGACCGGTAGAGCTGCCCGTACGGCTCGGCGGCGCGGATCGCCGCCCGGTAGCCGCCCCAGGCGACCAGCAGGCCGCCGGACAGGCAGAGGAGCACCCCGTACCAGGGCAGCAGGAACGCTCCCAGCAGCCCCCCGACGACCGCGAACGCGCCGCCGAGCGCGCTGATCGTGATCGCGAGCTCCAGATCCGCGGTGGCCAGGGCGAACGCCTGCCGGAACGCCTCCGGCAGCACGGGGTAGAGGCGCGGCCAGGCGGTCGAGGAGTCGAGGCGGTAGCGGTCGGCGCTGTGCTCGGCGGCACCGCGCAGGATGTTCCCGAACGTGGTGGGCATGAGCTGCCGTTCGCTCACGGGGTAGGAGGCCCACCGGTCGTCCTCCTCGGTGAGCCACAGGAAGAACACCCGATGCCGGCGGGTGAGCCGCCCCGCCAGCCGCTCGCCGCCGGGCAGGTCGCGCCACTCACCCTGGTACCGCTTGATCAGGGCGGGCAGCCGCGCGGCGAACAGCTGGGCCGACAGCAGCACCAGCACCAGTGCCAGCAGGGTCAGTAGGACGCGTGACTCGGCGTTCAGGCCGCTCCACCAGCGCAGGGTCTCCGTCCAGCCCACGCCCGCGGCGATCACCGCGCCGAGCGCGGCCAGGAAGATCAGGATCGGGATGAGCACCGTGGAGAACAACCGGCGGTCGAGGGCGCCGAAGAGCGCGTCGAACAGGCCACCCACGTCAGCGCGTCCCGTAGAAGGGCACGAAGTCGTGGCCGGAGACGCAGTCGTAGGTCTCGGTCTGCTGGAAACGGGTGAAGGTGTTGACCTCCCCGCAGGTCCGGCAGCGGATGCGGAGGGGCGGCGCCAGCGACCTGGGCCGGCCGAGCCCGTCGCCGGCGCCCAGCTCGTTGGGGTCGGCCAGGGCGCGGGCCAGCTCGGCGCGGACGGCCGGCACGGGCACGACGCCGACGGGACGCTCGCCGGGATCGGTGAGGACGAGCGCGTCCGCGCCGGCGAGGAGCGCGTCCAGCACCTCCTCCGAGTTCAGGACCACCGCGAGCGGGGTGTCGGCGGGGATCGCGATCGCCGGGCCCGGCCCGGCGGGCCCGATCAGGCCGGCGGTGCGCCCCTGCGCGTCGACGAGCACGAACGGCCGCTCTCCCACCTGCTCGGGGACGTTCTCCCCGCGCAGGAAGCCGGTGTCCGCCAGCTCGGAGACCGGCCGGCCCGAGGTCACCTCTCCCATCTCCACCTCTCAGTACCAGTCGCCGACGAGGACGAAAGGAGCCCAGTAGTACGGGTCCGCGAACACCTGGGACCCGGGCCCGGCGTCGACGGCGGGCCCGGCGAGCATGATCCGCTTCTGGGCCACCCGCAGCAGCTCCAGGTCCGGGGCGCTGAGGCCGGGCGTCCTGAGCGTGTCGGCGAGGAGGCGCAGCGCCGCTTCGACGTCGCCGGAGCGGGCCAGCATGCGGGCCTCCTCGCGGGCCAGGGCGGCCGTCGCGGCGGGTTCGTCGCCGAGGCGTTCGCGTGACTCGCGGGCATGGGCGAGCACGTCCGCGAGCGTGCGCTCCGGCAGCAGGGCCTGCGCCTGCCGCAGCGCCTCGGCCTTGGAGGTGCCGCCGGCCAGCGCGGCGTAGAAGTCGCGCAGCAGCATGCTGGTCGACAGCTCGTCCACGCGCCACAGGGTCACCAGCGCCGACGGCGCGCCCGCGTAGAGCAGGGCGCGGGTCAGCCCGATCAGCTCGTCGCCCGGCCGCCGGTCGCTGACGCCGGTCTCGCACGCGCCCAGCGTCACCAGGTCCACGTCGAGAGTCATGCCGAGCAGGTCCTCAGCGGTCAGGCGGCCGTCGGCCAGCTCGATGCCGGACTTCATGGGCTCGTCGGGGTCGAAGACGCCGTGCGCGCTGAAGTGCAGGATCCCGGGGGCGGCGTCGTCCGCGGCGAGCGCCGCCAGCAGCTCCGCCCGTGAGGCCGTCTTCCCCACCAGCGTCCTGGTGGGCCCGAGCTGCGCCGCGATGGCCCGCGCCTGCTCGCGGGCGAAGACCAGGGGCCGCTCTGCGGGCGGGTCCGCGATGATCAGCGCGGAGTCGCGCCGCCGTCCGGTCCTCTTGGTCAGGCAGTACTGCAGCACGGACGCGCTCGGCGTCACCACCACCGGATTGCGCCGGGACAGCGGAACCCCGTCGTCCACGGGCACGGCGTGCAGCGGCAACCGGTGCAGCACGTCGTGCGGGACGAGATACACCAGGTCCCCGGGGCGTGCCCACCGCGTCACGGGCGCCACCAGCCGGGCCAGCGGCTCCTCGCGCAGCAGCGCGCCCAGCGCCGGACGGCCCCCGCCCAGCTCCACCCGGATCCGCTCGGCCAGCGCGCGGATCTCGGCGCGGGAGAAGGGGACGGTGACCAGGTCAGCCTCGGAGGAGTCGGCGGTGACGCCGAAGACCAGGGCGCGCTCGTCGCTCAGGAAGTATTCGACGAGGACGATGCGCGGCGTGCCGACCGCCCCCGTCGCTCCCTGCATGAGACCTCCAACGCGGTGGATGTCACAACGAGCTATCGATCAGATTGTGACAGCGACCATGCCGCAGGGCCATCCGGTATTCGGGGTCAGTCCACGGAGGTGTCCCAGGCTTCCTGCCGTACCTCCAGGTACGGGGAATCGCGCAGGTCGCGGAGGAGCTCCCGCCACGGTGCCGCCCACTCGGTGCTCCGGCCGCCGGCCTGGGTGAGCATGAGCGCGAACAGCTCGCCGGACAGGTCGCCGCGGGCGGCCAGCCGCCGGGCCGGGGACAGGGCGGCCGCGATCGGCAGCGCCGGCAGCCACCCGTACTCGCCGAACAGCTCCGAGACGACCTGGCCCGCCGTCCGGACGGCGAGCACCGGCCGGTCCGCGAGCAGGCCGGCCAGCGCGCACAGGCCGTCGCCGAGGCCGTCCCCGTCCGTGTCCCTGGGGAGCAGGGCCACGCCCAGCGCGGCCGCCTGGGGCAGCAGGAGCGGCTCCGCGGCGAGCACGTCCATCGCGTCCCCGGCGAGCCGCCGCCGCCACGGCTCCATCTCCTCCGGTCTCATGGCCAGGCTGCCGGTGATGGCCGCCACGCGTTGCCGGGCCGGGGTGCGCAGGTCCTCCCCGGGTACGGCGGCGGCCAGTCTGGCGAGGACGTCCAGCGTCTGAGACCGGATGACCCCGGCCCGCAGCAGCCCCTGGAACACCTCCATGACCTGCCCGGTCGTCTCCGGTCTCGCCACGGCCTCGACGATCTCGCCGAGGTCGCCCCGGTACCAGCGCGCCCACAGGCCGAACGCCTTCGACGCGCGGAAACTCACCCCTGGCTGGTCGGCGGCCATGAGGAGCCGCCGGACCAGGTCCGCGTAACGGGCGCGGGCGCTGGGGGCGTACTCCATCGGGTGGGCCTGGAAGAGCGTGCGCAGCATCAGCTCCCCGGCGTGCCGGCCGGCGGCGTCCCCGAGCGCGTCCAGGGTCCGCGGGTCCTCGGGCATCGTGCGCAGCACCGAGGCGACGGCCACCCGTACGTCCCGGTGCAGCCCGGGGTCCGCCCACGCCCGCAGCAGCACCTCCACCGCGCCGGGCGGGCGGTTGCGGCCGAGCTGGCGGGCGGCCAGCTTGCGCAACGTGACCTTGCTGCCGGGGGCGGTCAGCGCCTCCTCCAGCAGCGGCCCGAGCAGGGACGGGGCGACCGAACGGCAGCAGCGCGCCAGCGCGGCCACCGCGACGCGGGAGGCCGGTCCGCCGGCATGGCCCACCAGCACGGGCGCGGCCCGGGAGGGCTCGCCGGCGTACGCCATGGTCGTGACGGCGGCCTCGGCAAGCATCGTCTCCTCCCGGTCCGCCCATGTGGTGAGGAGGTCCAGCCCGCCGGCGATCCGGCCGGTCGTCTGGACGGCGGCCAGCCGGGCGGCGATGGGCAGGCCCTCGTCGTGGACGGCGGCGGTGAGCTCGGCGCGGATCCGTTCGCACTGGGCGGGCGTCCATCGGCCGGCGTCGCCGCCGTCGATCCGCGGCACCCACGCGGGGTTGCCGAATCGGCCGTCGCGGGGGCTGTCCAGGAGGGGGAGGAGGAGGTCGGTACGGCGCCGGGCCAGGGTGCGCCAGACGGCGGGCAGCGTCAGGGCGGACGGATCCTCCCGTACGAGCTCGACGACCCACTCCTCCCGCTCGGCCAGCCCGCCTCCGTGCGCCCGCTCCGACGACCCAGGGGACGTGGGACGGGAGGTTCGCGGGCGGCGGTGCGGGCGGGTCAGCCACAGGTCGGCGGCCTCGCGGGCGAGCGGCTCCGGCGCCGTTCGGACTGCGGCGCGCAGGTCGTCCTGGAGCTCGGCGAGCGCCCATGCGCGACGGCCGAGCGCGTGGGCCAGAGCCACGGCCAGGGCGAAGTCCTCCCGCTCGCGCGCGGCGCGAAGGTGCGGTCGCAGCACCGCGAGCAGGTCGTGCTCCTGCCCCGCGCGCAGCACCAGGTCCAGCCGGTGCGGCTCCGCGACCTGGCCGGAGGAGTGAGAGCGGCGGCGACGGACGGGGGAGTGCCGGGGCTCCCGCGCGGGCAGACCGCTCGCGCCGTGCCGAGCCACGAGCCTGCCGTACGTGTCCAGCGCCCACGCCGTCAGCGCGGGCGCGGTGGCCGGGTCGTGGTGCCGCAGGACCCGTCCGGCCAGGCTCCGGAGCGCCTCCTGGGTGGCGGGGGAGGAGTCCGGGGCCTCGACGGCGTCGGCCGCGACGCGTTCCAGCGTTCCGGCACAGGAGTCGTCGAGCAGCGCGGGCGGCACGTCGCCCAGAGCGGTCAGCAGCTCCCGGCGGAGCGGGTCCTGTTCGTTGGCGGTGCGCAGCGCCAGGTCGAACAGGAGCGCGTGCAGCGCCGCCCGGTCCCGGGTGCGGGCCGTGGCCTGGAGCAGCAGCGTCCTGGCCGGCCCGCGCCGCCGCGGGTCCCCGCCCACGGCGGCCTCGCGCAGCGGGCCGACTGCCTCCTCATAGGGCAGGTACGAGGTGAGCTTCAGCGGGATGTCCGGATCGTCCAGGCGGGAACGGGCCGAGTGCCACACCGACTCGTGCCAGGCCAGCATGCGCCGGGCCTCGGCCGCCGCCACCTCGGCAGGCAGCCGGCTGAGCAACGGCATCGCCCACAACTCGGTCGAACCGCCCCTGCGCGCGGCCACCGCCTCGAAGATCGCGGCCCGGCGGGCGGGCGGCAGGGAGTGCAGCACCGGGCCGAGCCGGCGTCCGGACGAGGCCAGACGCAGGATCTCCGCGTCCGAACCCGACCGCAGGTGGCGGAGCACCGCTTTCGGCGGCCCCGCCCAGCCCGCCACAACCGGGTCGGCGAACACCTTCCCGGCCCGCACGGCGTCCACCTTGAACAGCGCGTTCACGACCGGGGCGGGAAGCTCGCTCAGGCAGTGACGCAGCTCGTGCTGTTCCAACAGGGCCAGCATCCGAGCGGCCGGCATCTGGGCTGCTGGGATTCGGGCTGCCGCCATTTGGCCCGGCGGCATCTGGGCCGCCGGCATCTGGCTGGCTGGCACCTGGGTCGGTGGCATCTGGGCCGTCGGCATGTGGGCCGGCTCGGCGAGGGCCGCGAGCACCACGCCCGCGCCCCGGCGCCGCCACCAGCTCCACGCGTGCACGCCACTGTCCAGTTCGAGCTCGGCCACCGTCATGACCGCGCCCGGGTGCCGCTTGGCCAGCGCCGTCCAGGACGTCACCGCGTGCGCGACGTCCGGCAGCCATCGCGAGACGGTCCCGGCGCCGCAGGCCGGCAGCAGCGCCGCCGCCTCGCGCGCTCCCCACTGGGCGTGGACGTCCGGCAGGAGCGATTCGGCCAGCGCTTCCCGGCGGGCCAGCGCCAGCGTGCGATACAGCGCGAACCGCAGCACGGCCGACGCGTCCTGGAACGCCGCGGCCACCGCCGGATCCGGCACGGGCAGGGTGCGCACCGCACGCAGCGCCGCGCGCCGCAGCCCCATGTCCGGTCCCGCGAGAACTTCCTTGATGTGATCGAGGTCGCGTGCCGCCATGGCCACGTGCAGCGCCATGCGCCGGGCGTACCGATCCTGCGCGGACAGATCATCCAGGAGCACCCGCAGCCGGGAGGTGCCGGCCAGCCGACGGGCGTGGAGCGCGAGCGCCCGCATGCGTCGCGGATAGGGGAGCGGCGCGAGACGCGCCAGCAAGGCGGCGGCGGGGATGTCGAGGGCCGGCTCCTCGGCCGGCTCCAGGGGCCTCAACGGGCTGGGCGGAGATCGCCCTTTCCACTAGTCATGCCGACGATAGTGGCCGATCACCTCCCCGCCACGCAAGTCCGGCCGCTCAAGGTCGGATCCGGGCCGGGCCAGGTCGCGGTTCGGCTCCGCGACATCGGCATCCGGCACCGCCCCGCGCACCGGCCGGACCCGCTCGCCGACGATCAGGACCTGCCCCACCCCGCGGCCGCGGTCCTGCGAGACGGCTGTGTGGGGTAGGACTTGCCGGGTGAGTGATGTGCCGTGCCAGTGGCTGCTCGCCCTGCGGGCGCGGGGCGGCGGGCACCCGCCCGCGGCGTCCCCCGCCACCCTGCTCGTGGCCCGCGACTCCGTTGGGGAGGGGCCGACGGGGTGGGCGGTGGAGACGGCCGTGTGGATGACGCGGGAGGTCATCCGGCAGGTACCCGGCTACGGCGGCGGGCGGACGCCGTTCGAGACGTTGCGGCGTTCCGTGGAGGCCAGCGTGCTGGCCGCGCTGACCGGGCTGCTGCTGGACATCCGCCCGTCCCCGGAGATGGTGCCGATGGAGGCCGTGGAGGGCAACGCGGAGCTGGTACGGCGCGGAGTGCCGCTGGACCAGGTGCTGCGCGGGGTACGGATCGGGCACGCGTGCCTGCACCAGCGACTGATGGACGCCATCGAGGCCGAGCCCGCCCCCGTGCGGCTGGCCGAGAGCCACCGGGTGAGCGAACTGCTGTTCTCCTACGCCGACGCGCACGCCAGCCGGATGGCCGAGGAGTACATCGCCGAACGGGACCGCTGGCAGGCCAGCACGGAGGCCGCGCGGCGCCGGATCGTGGACGACATCCTGGGCGGGCGGCGCGTCGACCCGGAGGCGGCGAGCCGGACCCTGGGCTACGAGGTGGCCCGGCACCACCTCGCCTTCGTGGTGACCGCCGATGGGCTCGACACCCCGGCCGAGGTGCTGCGGCGCTTCGCCGCGGAGGTCGGCCGGGCGGCGGGCGGGCAGGGGGTGCTGACCGTGCAGGCGGGCCCGTCGGACGTGTGGGCCTGGACGGCCCGGCCGTCACCGGCCCTCCCCGCGCTGGAGATCCGGGTGCCGGAGGGGCTGCGGCTGGCGGTGGGGCCGCTCGCGTACGGGGTGGCCGGGTTCCGCCGCAGCCATCTGGGGGCGCGGGAGGCGCAGGACTTCCTCGGCGGGCAGACGCGGCTGTGCCGGCACGCCGACATCCGGGTGCGGTCCCTGCTGGCCGCCGGGGGAGAGCGGGCCCGCTGGTTCGCCGAGGAGACGCTGGGCGCGCTGCTCGGCGGGGACCGGCGGACGGCGGACCTGCGCGAAACGCTGCGCGTCTACCTGGCCGCCGGCCGCAGCCCGCAACGCGCGGCCAACCTGCTGCACGTCTCCCGCAACACCGTGTCCTACCGGATCAAGCGGGCCGAGGAACTGCTCGGGCACGCCCTGCCGGACGATCTGCTGGAGCTGCGCCTGGCCCTGGAGATCGCCCGTACCCTGCCCTGAGCCCAATCACAGCCTCGTTGTTTGGGCGGTGAGCACAAGCGACCGGGGCCGGAGCCCTCGTTGAATCGGCGTGACGAGCCGATGACGAAGGGAAGCTCATGCGGATTGCCAACCTCGCCGGCCGGGCGGTGCTCCTCGCCGACGGCGGCGCGATCGACATCGAGCAGGCCGGAGGCGGGCGCTTTCCCGCCGATCCGCAGGCGCTGTTCGAGCGCTGGGACGAATTGCGGTCCTGGAGCACCGACGCCGAGCCGGTGCCGTTCGAGGAGGCGGAGCTGGGGGCGCCGGCGCCCGCGCCGCGCCAGGTGTTCGCGATCGGGGTGAACTACCGCGATCACGCCGCGGAGTCGAAGATCGAGCCGGGCGCCAGGCCACCGGTGTTCACCAAGTTCGTCTCCTGCCTGGCCGGTCAGGACGCGGTCGTCACGCTGCCGGAGGGCGGGCTGACCGACTGGGAGGTGGAGCTGGTCGCGGTGATCGGCCGGTACGCCCACCGCGTGGCCGCGGCCGACGCCTGGCGGCACGTGGCCGGGCTGACGGTGGGGCAGGACCTGTCGGAACGGCTCACCCAGCTCGCGCCGCCGCAGCCGCAGCAGTTCTCCCTCGGCAAGTCCTTCCCCGGGTTCGGGCCGATGGGGCCGTGGCTGGTCACCCCGGACGAGTTCGCCGACCCCGACGACCTGGAGATCGCCTGCCATCTGGACGGCGAGCGCATGCAGCACGCCCGTACCAGTCAGATGATCTTCTCGGTGCCCGAGCTGGTCGAGAAGCTGTCGTCGGTGATCCCGCTGCTGCCCGGCGACGTCATCTTCACCGGCACCCCGGGCGGGATCGGCGGCACGCGTACCCCGGCCCGCTTCCTGGCCCCGGGCGAGCGCCTGCACAGCACGATCGAGGGCATCGGCACCCTCCGGACCACCTTCAGGGGAGCCTGACCATGGCGCTGCACCGCCTGACCCGCGTCACCATCGGCGTCCCGGACGTCGCCGAGACCGCCGCCTACTACGCCGACTTCGGGCTGCGGCCGACCGGCGAGAGCACCTTCGCCACCGCCGACGGCGGCGAGCAGCTGCGCCTGGTGCGCACGCCCACCCGGCGCCTGGTCGAGCTGGGCGTCGGCGTGGACGACGCAGACGACCTGGGCCGCGTCGCGGCCGGCCTGGCCCGCCTGGACCTGGCCCTGGACGCCGACGGCCGCGTGACCGACCCCGGCACGAAGGTCCGCGTCCAGGTGTCGATCGCCGCCCGGATCACCCGCGCGGCCGAGCCCGCCCCGGTCTACAACGGCCCCGGCCGCGCCGACCGGGTGGACGCCCGCGCCCCGGGCCTGCTGCGCGAGCAGCCGGTACGGCCCCGCAAGCTCGGCCACGTGGTGCTCGGCTCCACCGACCAGGAGGCCAGCCAGCGCTTCTTCACCGAGGGCCTCGGGTTCAGGGTCAGCGACGAGGTGCCGGGCATCGCCGCGTTCCTGCGCTGTTCGACCGACCACCACAACGTGCTGGTCCAGCCCGCGCCGGTGCCGTACCTGCACCACAGCTCCTGGGAGGTCGAGGACGTGGACGAGATCGGCCGCGGCGCCCACCGGATGCTCCAGGGGCACCCCGAGCGGCACGTGTGGGGCCTGGGCCGGCACCACATCGGCTCGAACTTCTTCTGGTACCTCAAAGACCCCGCGGGCAACTTCTCGGAGTACTACTCCGACCTGGACTGCGTGGTCGACGAGGCGATCTGGAAGCCGGAGGTCTTCGACGACCTGCGCATCCTCTACAGCTGGGGGCCGCCGGTGCCCCCGTCGTTCATCGAACCGGAGGATCTGGCGGCGCTGATGGCGGGGGCGCACGGCGCATGAGCCACCACACCGACGGCGACCGCCCCCTGGTGCTGGTCCCCGAGGACCTGCCGCTGGTGGAGGCGGTGCCGCTGGCCGGGCGCGACCTGCCCGCCTCCACCTACGACCTGCTGCGCCGCACCGCCACCGCGGCCCCGGACGCGCCCGCCCTGCACCTGCTGGGCGAAGGCGAGGAGGTCACCTGGAGCTACGGCGAGCTGCTGACCCGCGTGCACCGGGCCGCCAACCTCTACACCGACCTGGGCATGTCGCCCGGCGGGACGGTGGGGCTGCTGCTGCCCAACTCCGGTACCGCCTACGCCGCCCTGCTGGGCGCCCAGGCCGTGGGCGTCGCCAACCCGGTCAACCCCATGCTGGCCGAGCGGCACATTGTCGACATCCTCACGCTCACCGGGGCCGAGATCCTGGTCGTGGCCGCCTCCCTGGAGGAGAAGGCGCTGCGGGTCGCCCGGAGCCTGCCGGGGCTGCGCGCGCTGCTGGTCGCCGGCGGCCCATTCGAGCGGCTCTGTGCCGAGCGGCCCGGCGACCGGCTGATCACGTCGTACCGGCCGGGACCGGGGGAACTGGCCGCGTACTTCCACACCGGCGGCACCACCGGCATCCCCAAGATCGCCCCGCACACCCACGCCATGGAGGTCTACATGGCCTGGGCGCTCGGCTGTTCTGGCGCCTACGCGGGGGGCGGGGTGGCGCTGGCCGGGTTGCCGCTGTTCCACGTCAACGCCGTGCACGTGACCGGGCTGGCGCCGTTCATGCACGGCGCGAGCGTCGTCAGCCTCGGCCCGCTCGGCTACCGGGACAAGACGCTCATGGCGGACTTCTGGCGCATCATCGAGCGCTATCGGGTCACCGCGTTCTCGGCCGTCCCGACCGTGTACGCCGGCCTGCCGCCGATCCCCGACGGGGTGGACCTGTCCAGCCTGCGCGCGGGCGCGGTCGGCGCCGCGCCGCTGCCCGGCCGGGTCCGGGCGGCGTTCGAGGAGACGGCCAAGGTGCCGATGCTGGAGGGGTACGGCCTGACCGAGGCCACCTGCGCCAGCGCGGCCACCCCCGCCTTCGCGCCGCGGGCCGGATCGGTCGGGCTGCGCCTGCCGTACCAGCAGATCAAGGCCGTCACCGTGGACGCCGGCGAGCGGCCGACCGGCGACTGCCCGCCCGGCCGGAGCGGGGTGCTGGCCATCAGGGGGCCGGCCGTCTTCCCCGGCTACCTCGGCCCGGACGGCCCCGACCCCACCGGCAAGATCTTCGACGGCTGGCTGGTCACCGGCGACCTCGGGCACGTGGACGCCGACGGCTACGTCTACCTCACCGGCCGGGCCAAGGACCTCATCATCCGCGGCGGCCACAACCTCGACCCGCGGCCGATCGAGGAGTCGCTGCTGGCCCACCCGCAGGTGTCGGGCGCGGCCGTGGTGGGCCGTCCCGACGCGCACGCGGGCGAGGTCCCCGTCGCCTACGTGACCGTCAGCGGCCCGGTCGCCGAGCCCGACCTGCTGGCCTGGGCCCGGGCACGCGCCGCCGAGCCCGCCGCCGCCCCCAAGGCCGTCCACATCCTCGACGCGCTGCCCGTCACGACGGTCGGCAAGATCGTCAAGCCCGAGCTGGTCGCCGGCTCCGTCCGCAGGGTCATCACCGAGCTCCGCCCCGGCGGCCCGGCCGAAGTCGTACTGGAGGACGGCCGCCCGCTCGCCCTGATCGGCGATGACCCCGAACTGGCCGCCGCCCTCGACCGCCACCTCATCCGCCATCGCACGGTGACCCCATGATCGACCAGAAGGTCCGCGACTTCCTTGACCGGCACACCGCCGGGGTGCCGGCCACCACCCGCCCCGACGGCACGGCCCGCCAGTCGGTGGTCTACTTCGCCCTCGACGGCGACCGGCTGCTCGTCTCCACCGAACCCCGCCGCGCCAAGTCCAGGGACGTGGTGCGCACCGGCCGCGCCTCCCTGTGCGTCATGCGCGGCGCGGCGCCTCACCCGTCGGTGACCCTGGAGGGCATCGCCCGCATCCGCGCCACGGGCATCGGCGCCGACACCGCCACGGTGTGGTCCCGTATCGGCGGACGGCCGGTCGAGCCGATGACCGACGCGGACCTGGCGGGGATGAACCGGCTGATCCTCGAGATCACCGTCGGGCGCGTCTACGCCGTCAGCTACCTCGACGAAGACGAAGGAGAACGCCCATGACCGGCCGCATCGACGTGCACCAGCACATGATCCCCGAACCGTACGCCCGCCGGCTGCGCTCGCACGGCGTCGACGCGCCCGGCGGGCGGCCGCTCCCGGCGTGGAGCCCGGCCGAGGCGGTGGAGATGATGGACCGCCAGGGCATCGCCACGGCCATCGTGTCGCTGACCACGCCGGGCGCCTACCTGGGCGACGGAGCCGACGCGGCCTCCGTGGCCAGGCAGGCCAACGAGTACGGCGCCGAGCTGGCCGCGGCCCGCCCCGGCCGGTTCGGCTTCTTCGCCACGCTGACGCTGCCCGACGTCGGGGCCGCGATCGCCGAGGCCGGGCACGCGCTCGGCGGGCTGTCCGCCGACGGGGTGATCCTGCTGGCCAACAGCCGCGGCGTCTACCTGGGCGACCCGGCCTTCGACCCGCTCATGGGCGTTCTCGACGAGCACGCCGCGATCGTCCTCGTCCACCCCGCGGAACTGCCCGGCCCCGCGGTCGACGGCATCCCGCCGTTCGCCGCCGACTTCCTGCTCGACACCACCCGCGCCGCCTTCAACCTGATCAAGCACGACGTGCCGCGGCGCTTCCCGCGCATCCGCTTCATCCTGGCCCACGCGGGCGGGTTCGTCCCGTACGCGGCCCACCGCCTGGCGATCACGATCTTCGGCGAGACCGGCCGCGACCCGGACCAGGTGCTGGCGGACTTCGCCGGCTTCTACTTCGACACCGCCCTGTCCTCCAGCCCCGCCGCCCTGCCCTCGCTGCTGGCCTTCGCCAGGCCCGGCCACGTCCTGTACGGCAGCGACTGGCCCTTCGCCCCCGAACCGGCCGTGACGTACTTCAACACCTGGGCCGACGACGCGGCGATCAACCACGGCAACGCCCGCGAGCTGTTCCCCCGCCTGAAGGAAGCACCCCATGCCTGAATTCGACACCGACGTGCTCGTCGTGGGCGGCGGCGGCGCCGGCCTGACCGCCTCTATGCTGCTGTCCCGGCTCGGCGTCGCCCACCTGCTGGTCAGCGCGCTGCCGGCCACCTCGGCGCTGCCCAAAGCCCACCTGCTCAACCAGCGCACCATGGAGATCTTCGCCGAGCTCGGCATCGCCGAGACCGTCTACCGGCGCGGCACCCCGCCCGAGCAGATGCGTTACTCCGGCTGGTACGCCGGGCTCGCCGGGCCCGCCGGCGACTACGGCAGGCGCTTCGGCCTGATCGAATCCTGGGGCTGCGGCGGGCTGTCGGCCGACTGGGCCGTCGCCAGCCCGCAGCGCCAGACCAACCTGCCCCAGATCCGGCTGGAGCCCATCCTCAAGAGCCGCGCCGAGGAGCTGGCCCCCGGCCGGGTGTGTTTCCACCACGAGGTGACCGCCTTCACCCAGGACGCCGACGGCGTCACCGCCACCGTCCTGGACCGCGGCGCCGGCCGCCCCTACCAGGTGCGCGCCCGCTACCTGCTGGCCTGCGACGGCGGCCGCACGGTGGGCAGGCAGCTCGGCATCGCCATGGAAGGCGCCCGCGACCTGGCCCGCATCGCCACCGTCCACCTGTCGGCCGACCTGTCGGCCTGGGCCCGCGACCCCGAGGTGCTCATCCGCTGGCTGTCCCTCCCGCACACCGGCGGCGCCGCCACCATGGTCCCCATGGGGCCCGACCGCTGGGGCCCGGACTCCGAGGAATGGGTCGTCCACCTCAACTACGCCACGGACGACCCGCGCGGCCTCGACGACGAGCAGGTGATCGCCGACCTGCGCGCCGCGCTCGGCCTGCCGGACCATCCGCTCACCGTGCACCTCATCACCCGCTGGTCCATCGAGGGAGTGGTCGCCGACCGCTTCCGCGACGGCCGCGTCTTCCTGCTCGGCGACGCCGCCCACCGCCACCCGCCCACCGGCGGCCTCGGCCTGAACTCCGCCATCCAGGATGCCGCCAACCTCGCCTGGAAACTCGCCGCCGTCCTGTACGGCCACGCCGCCGAGCGGCTCCTGGACACCTACGAACCCGAACGCAAGCCGGTCACCGCCCGCAACGTGCGACGCTCGGTGGACAACGCGCTCAACCACATCGTCACCGCCCAGGCCGCCGGCATCGTCCCCGGCGCCGGCCCGGAGGCGAACTGGCGGCAGCTGCGCCGCCTGTGGAGCGGCCTGCCCGAGGACGCCGGACCCGCCCGCGCCGTCCGCCGCGCCATCGCCGCCCAGTCCATGGAGTTCAACGAGCACAACGTCGAGTACGGCTACACCTACAGCTCGGCCGCCGTCCTGCCCGACGGCACCTCCGAACCCGGCAATCCCGACCCCGTCCGCCTCTACCAGCCGTGCGCCCGCCCCGGCCATCCCCTGCCGCACGCCTGGCTGGACGACGACCACGGCCGCCGCCTGCCCGTCCACGACCTCCTCCGGCCGGGCCGCTTCCTGCTCGTCGCCGGGGAGAACGGTCAGGACTGGTGCGAGGCGGCCGCCGAACTGGCCACCGCCTGGCCGCTGGACGCCGTGCGCGTGGGCCATCTGGACGGCGATCTGCTCGACCCGCGTTCCACCTGGACCCGGCATCGCGGCCACGGCCCGGAAGGCGCGGTCCTGGTCCGCCCGGACCGGTTCGTCGCCTGGCGCGCCCAGGAGGCGACCGACGCGACGGCGCGACTGTCCCAGGCCCTGCGCTCGCTCCTGGGACACTGACCTCTCCGGCGGGTGCCCGCATATGCCGGGCGTCGGTCACGGGGTCACGGGTGCGTCGTTCTCGGTTCCTGGCCGGTCTTCGGCGTCCGTGGGCAGATCCTGGGCCGGGTCCGGGCGCTCGTCGCGGGAGGGCGCGCAGCTCTGGCCGCAGCCGCCGAAGCGGGCCGCGTTCACCGGGGTGAAGTCCGAGGCGGGCACGTCCTTCAGCGCCGCCGTCATGGTGTCCTTCCAGATCGGCCCGGGCACCGAGGCGCCGGCCACCGCGCCGAAGGTGCGGCCGCCGATCGTGACGCCGGTCAGCTTGTACCGCTGGGAGCCGCGCGGGTCGCCCAGGCTGACCGCTCCCGCCAGGTCGGGCGTGAACCCGGCGAACCACGCCGTGGCATACCCGTCCGTGGTGCCCGTCTTGCCCGCCGCCGGGCGGCCGATGCCGCCGACCCCGCGCATCGTGCCCTTGGTGAAAACGCCGGACAGGACGTGCGCGGTGGCGTCGGCCACCTCCGGGTCGAGCGCCTTGCGGCACGACGGGCCGTACGAGGTCGCCGCGCCCGTGCTCGCCTCGGTCACCTTGGTGACGACCATGGGCGCGCAGTACGTGCCGCGCGCCGCGATGGCCGCGTACGCGGTGGCCACGGTCACCGGGTCCATCTCGTTGATCCCGAGCGTGAACGTCTCGTACTCCTGCAGCGGGCCCCCGTCCGCCCGTCTGATGCCCAGCGACTTGGCCGTCCGCACCGTCTCGCACAGGCCGACCCGCTGCTCCAGCGCCATGAAGAACGTGTTCACCGACCCCCACGTGCCGGTCGCGAGCGTCTTGAAACCGGGCGAGCCCTCGTCGTTGGTGACCGTCCAGGACGGGATGCCCATGTTCTGACCCTTGCAGTTCTTGAACGAGGCGTAGCCAGGGGCGGTGTAGGCGTTGGTGACGCTGATCCCGTCGTCGATCTTCATGCCCTGGGCGAGCGCCGTGATCAGCGTGAACGTCTTGAACGTCGAGCCCGCCTGGAAGCCGATCAGCCCGCCGTGCCGCTTGTCCGCCACCGGGTTGTAGGAGATCTCCTTCCGCTTGGCCGAGCGGCCGTAGGGGCGGCTGGCCGCCATCGCCTTGATCTTGCCGGTGCCCGGCTCGACCAGCGCCTCGGCGGCGAGCGAGTGGTCCGAGGCGAAGACGTGCTTCCTGATCGCCGCCTCCGCCGCCCGCTGGGCCTTCGGGTCGAGGGTCGTGTAGATCTTCAGGCCGCCGCGGGCGAAGCGCTGCTTCCTGGCCCGCTCGGTCCTGCCGAAGGCGGGGTTGGCGAGCAGTTCGTGGCGTACGTACTCGCAGAAGTAGGGATAGCGGCCGGCCTGGCAGCCGTTGGGCGCCTCGACGCCCTTGTAGCCGAGCTTGTCCGCCTTGGCGCGCGCCGCCTGATCCGGCGTGATCCGGCCGAGTTGCGCCATCCGGTCCAGCACCACGTTCCGGCGCTCCAGCAGCAGCTTGCGGGCCTGCCCGCCGAGCGCGGGGTCGGTCCTGTTGGGGTCCTGGACGGCGCCGGCCAGGGTCGCCGCCTGGGTCAGGTTCAGGTCGGCGGCCGGGACGCCGAAGAAGCGCCGCGCCGCCGCCTCCACGCCGTTGGCGCCCGCGCCGAAGTAGGCGATGTTCAGATACCGGCGGAGGATCTCGTCCTTGGAGTACTTCTCCTCGACGCCCATCGCGTACCGCAGCTCCTTGAGCTTGCGGGCGTAGCTGGCCTCCAGGGCCTTGTTCTTGCCCGCCTCGGAGTCGGCCGAGTTCAGCAGCACCTGCTTGACGTACTGCTGGGTGATCGACGAGCCGCCCTGGGCGATGCCGCCCGAGGTGAGGTTCTTGACCAGGGCCCGGGCGGTGCCCTCCAGGTCGAGCGCGCCGTGCTCGTAGAAGCGGTAGTCCTCGATGGCGACGATCGCCGTCTTCATCACATCGGCGATCTGGTCCAGGCGCACCTCCCTGCGGTTCTCCGCGTAGAACTGGGCGATGCGGTTGCCCTCGGCGTCGTACACGACCGAGGTCTGGGCCAGGGGCGGCTCTTCGAGCTGGGCGGGCTTGAGATCGAGCGTCTCGGCGGCCGAGACGAACAGGGAGCCCGTGCCGCCGACGGCGGGCAGCGCGATCGCGGCGACCACGGTGCCGGCGGCCATGGCCGCTCCGGCCAGACGGGCAAGGCTCAACAAGGATCTCGAACGGGACATGGGCGTCATGACAGCACAGGGGAGTTTGCGCTGTCCAAGACTGATATGCCTCGATTATTGATATTCGAATGGATATCGCCGCAGGTCCGGCGCGCCGCCCTCCTGGTCGGGCGGCGCGCCGCGTTGCCTACGTCACTCGCCGGTCATCGCGGCGTGCATGCGCAGGTACGGCTCGGCGTCCTTCGGCCTGTTCTGCCGCTGCAGCGTACGGCCGAGCAGCAGGCAGGCGTACCCCTCCGCCGGGTCGCGCTCCAGCACCAGCCGGAGCTCGGCCTCGGCCCGGCCGAGCTGGGCCGAGTGGTAGTAGGCGCGGGCCAGCAGCAGCCGGGCCGCGAGGTTGTCCGGGGCCGCGGCCACCACCTGGGCCAGGATGCGGGCGGCACCGATGTAGTCCTGCGAGTCGAAGAACCGGCGCCCGCGCTTGTACTCCTCGGCCAGCCTCTCGATCGGCATGTTCACTCCTGTCCGGTGTGCGGAAGGCGCTCGGCGGGGACGACGCCCAGGCGGCCGGCCTGGTAGTCCTCCATCGCCTTGAGGATCTCGGCGCGGTTGTTCATCACGAAGGGGCCGTACTGGACGACCGGCTCCCGGATCGGCTGCCCGCCGAGCAGCAGCACCTCCAGATTCGGCTCGGCCTGGGGCTGAGCCGGGTCGGCGGCCACGGTGAGCGCCCCGCCCTGGCCGAAGACGGCCAGCTGTCCCTTGCGGACAGGCTTGCGCTCCTCGCCGACGTAGCCCTGCCCGGCCAGCACGTAGGCGAGCGCGTTGTAGGCGGGGTTCCACGGCACCTCCAGCCGCGCGCCGGGGCTCACGGTCGCGTGCACCATCGTGATCGGGGTGAACGTGACGCCAGGACCGGCGTGCCCGTCCAGTTCGCCGGCGATCACCCGCAGCAGCGCGCCACCGTCGGCCGAGGCGAGCAGCACCGACTGGCGACCGCGGATGTCCTGGTAGCGGGGCGGGTGGAACTTGTGCGCGCGCGGCAGGTTGACCCACAGCTGGACGCCGTGGAACAGCCCGCCCGAGACCACCAGGTGCTCCGGCGGCTTCTCGATGTGCAGCAGGCCCGATCCCGCGGTCATCCACTGGGTGTCGCCGTCGGTGATCGTGCCGCCGCCGCCGTTGGAGTCCTGGTGCTCGAAGATGCCGTCGATGATGTAGGTGACGGTCTCGAAGCCGCGGTGCGGGTGCCAGGGGGTGCCCTTGGGCTCGCCGGGCGCGTACTCGACCTCGCCCATCTGGTCCATGTGGATGAACGGGTCCAGCGCGGACTGCGGCACGCCGGCGAACGCGCGCCGCACCGGGAACCCCTCGCCCTCGAACCCGCTGGGCGCGGTGGTCACCGACGTCACGGGCCGCCGCGCGACGGAGGCCGGGTCGGGTACGGCGACGCGGGGCAGGGCCAGGGTGTCAGCGGTGATGGCGGGCATAACCCCTCCTGTTGGTTGAAAATTCAATCGGTTGCCCGCCACAACGCGCGGCCACCTCCGGGCATTCCCGGCCGGGTCACGACGGCGGTGGAGGGCTTCCTCGACGACGTCGTGTGGCGTCAGGGCGGGGTCAGCAGCTCTCCCGCATGACGCGCGCCAGCTCGTCGGGCCGCATGGGCGGCTCCGGCAGCGGATGCGCCGCCGACGCGCGGAACCCGTCGAGGATCAGCGCCAGATGCCGCCGCCACACCTCGGGCCGGACGGCGGAGGTGGCCTCGACCGTGCGGGCGATGCCCCACGTCACGAACGCCATGTCCTCCAGCGTGCAGTCCGGCCGCAGCACCCCGGCCTCGTGCGCCCGGTCGATGATCCGCGACATCATCGTGTACCCGCGGGCGTGGTCGTCGGCCTGGTCATCGGGTGGGGCGGCCTGCGGGCCCCGGCGTGAGACGAGGTCGTTGTAGCCGCGGTCGGCGGCCTGCAGCTCGCACACCCGCTCCAGGAAGTGCACCAGCCCGTTCCACGCGTCCGGCATCGACAGGGCGTGCTCCGAGATCTGCACCACGGTGGCGGTGCGGTCGGCGAAGACCGCCTCGACGAGGTCGTCCCGGCTCGGGAAGTGGTTGTAGAGGGTGCCGCTGCTCACCCCGGCCGTGCGGGCGATCTCGTCGAGCGGGACGTCGAGCCCGCGGGCGGCGAACAGGTCTCTCGCGGCCGTCACCAGCAGGTCGCGGTTTCGCTGAGCGTCCCTGCGGAGCGGTCTGGCGTGGGTGGGCATGCGGCCCATCGTAGCGAAGTTGAGAACACTCCCAACTTCTGCGTATGCTTCCAGCACAGAAGTTGGGGCAACAGTCAATTTAACTGAATGCATTAAGGAGACTCTCATGAGCAGAACCCTCGCCATCTTCGGCGCCGGCCCCGTCATGGGCCTGTCCCTCGCCCGCCGCTTCGGGCGCGAGGGCTTCCGGATCGCGCTCGTCGCCCGGACCAGGGCGAACCTCGACCGCCTCGTCGCCGAGCTCGCCCGCGACGGCATCGAGGCGGCCGGCTTCACCGCCGACGTCTACGAGCCCGACCAGATCGCCGGCGCGGTCGCGGCCATCAAGGAGGCGTACGGGCGGATCGACGTCGCGGAGTTCAGCCCGGGCGGCGGGAACATGGGGGAGCAGGTCGTGTCGACGCTCGACATCGATGTCGAGAACACGCGGGTCATCCTGGACCAGTTCCTGCTTTCGGCGATCGCGCTGGTGCGGCAGGTGCTGCCCGGCATGGTCGAGCGCGGCGACGGCGCGATCCTGTTCACCGCCGGGCAGTCGGGCATCCACCCGACGCCGGCCCTCGGCAACGCCGGCATGGCGCAGGCGGCGCTGCGCAACTACTTCCACACCCTGAACGCCGAGCTCGCGGGCAAGGGCGTCTACGTGGGGGCGGTCAACGTGGGGGCGCTGATCGAGGGCAGCGTGCCGCACCGGGGGATCGTCGCGTCCGGGACGCCGCTCGCCTTCGAGCCGGAGGTGATCCATCCGGACGTCTTCGCCGAGAACTTCTGGGAGCTGTACGCGAAGCGGGACCGGGTGGAGGCGCTGGTGGGGAGCTTCGGCCGGTAGCCCCCCGCCCGGCCGGGGGTTGGGTCAGGAGGACTGGACGGGCAGCCCCGCGGCCGTCCAGTCCTCGATGCCCTCGCGGTACTTGCGCACGTCGGTGTAGCCCAGCGCGGTGAGCCGGTCGGCGACCTGGCCGCTGTTCGGGCATGCCGGGTTCGAGCAGTACGTGATGATCGCGGCGTCAACGCGAGGTGGCGTGGCGCGGGCCTCAGGCGGCCCGCGCCACCGCGCTCACTTGCCGAAGCCGGCGGTCAGACCGGCCAGCAGCTGGCGGCGGCCCACCACGTACAGGATGAGGATGGGCAGCGAGGTCAGGACGACGGAGGCGAGCACCGCGGGCACGTTGATGCTGTACTGGCCCTGGAAGGTCCACAGCGCCAGCGGCAGCGTGCGCTGCTCGGGGCTCTGGGTGAGGATCAGCGGCAGCAGGAACCCGTTCCAGATCGTCAGCGCGTTGTAGATGGTCACCGTCACCACGGCGGGCCTGGTCAGGGGGACCGCCAGGTGCCAGAGCGTGCCGAGCTCGCTGGCGCCGTCGAGGCGCATCGACTCGAACAGCTCCTTGGGCACGTCCCTGATGAAGTTCGACAGGATCAGCACCGACAGCGGGATCGCGAACGCGATCGACGGCAGGATCAGCGCCATGGGCGTGTCGTAGAGGCCGAGCCTGATGATGATCAGGTAGATCGGGATGATCGTGGCCTGGTGGGGGATGGCCAGGCCCATGAGGAACGCCGAGTTGGTCCAGCGCAGGAACCGGCCCCTGCCGCTGCGGACGATCGCGTACGCCGCCATGAACGACACCACCACGGCGGGCACCACCGCGCCGAGCGTGACGACGACGCTGTTGAAGAAGTAGCGGATGAAGTCCGACTCGATGACCATCTGGTAGTTGGCCAGCGTGGGCTCGGCCGGCGGCACGAGGGGGTTCTCGACGTAGTAGTTGCTCTGCGACTTGAAGCTGGTGATGACGATCCAGTAGATCGGCACGACCACGACCGCCAGCCAGAGCCAGGCGATCGCGCCGCCCACCCAGTTGGGGCGGCGGGTCACCCCTTTGAGGCGGGGAGCGGTGGGCCGCGACGTCGCCTGCGTGGCGTCGTCCGCGAGCGTCGTCGTCATGTCAGGCACCTTCCAGCTGGCTGTGGCTCGCGTCCCGGCCGCCGAGCCGGCGCAGCAGCAGCGCCAGCGCCAGGCCCACCAGGACCAGGATGACCGCGATCGCGCTGGCCGGGCCCATCAGGTTGGCCTGGAAGCCCCTCTTGTACATCTCCAGCGCGAGCACCCGGGTGGCGTCCCCGGGGCCGCCGGCGGTGAGCACGAAGATGAGGTCGAAGAAGACCAGCGAGCCCACGACCATCAGCGTCGAGGACGTGATGATCGTGTACTTGAGCTGGGGCAGGGTGATGCTGAAGAACATGCGGACCCGGCCGGCGCCGTCGATCTCGGCGGCCTCGTACATCGAGCGCGGGATCTGGCGCACGCCGCCCTGGTAGATCAGCGAGTGGAACGGGATGAACTGCCACGACACCACGAAGATCACCACGCCGAAGGCGAGGACGGGCTCGCCGAGCCAGTCCTGCACGAGGAGCGGGATCCCCAGCCCGGCGCCGAGCCCGAAGTTCGGGTCGAGCAGCGCCTTGTAGGTGATCGCGATGGCGGCCGAGCTGAGCAGCAGCGGGATGAAGTAGACCACCGAGAGCACCGCGCGGTAGCGCTGGAAGCCGGCCAGGAACGTGCCGAGCAGGATGCTCGCCGGCGTCTGCACCGCCCACGACAGCGCGATGACCAGGAACGTCACCCACAGCGCGTGCGGCAGGCCGGGATCGGAGAGCACCGCCCGCCAGCTGTCGAAGCCCGCCGGGCGGATCTCGCCGAGCCCGTCCCAGGCGGTGAAGCTGAGCAGGAACACCCCGACGAGCGGGATGACGGCGAAGGCGACGAAGAACAGCAGGGCCGGCACGGCCAGCCAGGCCAGGCCGCGCCCCTGGCCGCCGGGCACGGCGGCCGGGGACGCGTTTCCCCTGGCGGAGATCGGGGGGACCGTCACTTGCCTATGACCTCGTTGAGGTTCGTGGCGAACTGCTTCGGCGAGACCGACAACTGGAACAGCTTGGCGATGTTGTCCAGCAGGACCTCGGCCGCGGTCGGGCTGAGCGCCTGGTCCCAGGACTGCTGGTACGACTTGGCCTGGCTGGCGACGTCGTAGACGAACCGCTGCCACGTCCCGTCCATGTCGGTGCCGAACTGCGAGTCGGTGCCCTTGACGATGGGCACGAAGCCGTTGCTGATCCAGTCCTTGTTCTGCGCGTCGGAGTTCATCTCGGTCGCGAAGAACTTCTTGACGATCTCCTTGGCCTCGGGCGTCGCCTTGGAGGAGATCGACATGTACTGGGCCGGGTTGCCCACGGTGTCGCTGGGGTCGCCCTTGCCGCCGTCGACCGGCGGGAAGTTCATGTACCCGAGGCTGCCGCCCTTGACGAAGTCGCCGCCGGTGTCGCGCATGTTGCCGTACGTCCAGCCGCCGTGCAGCATCATCGCGGCCTTGCCGGTGTAGAGCAGCGCCTGGTCGGCGTTGGAGTCGGCGGTGATCGAGGAGAAGCCCTTGATGAAGCCGTTGGCCTTGATGAGGTCCTGCATCTTGGTCAGGGCGTCGATGGCGGCCGGGTTGTTCCAGGCGTCCTTCTGGCCGTCGAAGACGGCCTGGAAGACCTCGGGGCCGCCGATGCGGTCGAAGAGGAACTCCAGCCACATCATGTTCGTCCAGCGCGACTGGCCGCCGAGGGAGAACGGCGCGATGCCCGCGGCGTTGAACTTCTTGACCAGGTCCATGATGTCGCCCCAGCTCTGCGGGGGCTGCGCGCCGACCTTCTCGAAGAGCTTCTTGTTGTAGAACAGGACGATCGGCGTCACGGCCTCGACCGGCAGCGCGTAGATCTTGCCGTCGACCGTGGCCGCGCCGAAGGAGGACGGGAACAACTTGTCCTTCAGCGCCGCGTTCTGGTCGAACCACGACGTGAGGTCGTCGACCTGGCCGGCCTGCACGTAGCTCTTCAGACCGCCGCCGCCCCAGCCCCAGATGATGGTGGGCGCCTCGCCCGCGCCGATCGCGGTCTTGATCTTCGTCTTGAAGGCGTCGTTCTGGAACATCGTGGTCGCGAGCTGGCCGCTGGGGTTGGCCTTGTTGAAACGCTCGACGGCGCGGGTCCGGACACCTTCTTGTGGCTGTCCGGTGAGATACCAGTAGGCGGCCTTGCCGGCTCCGCCACCCGAGCTGGTGCTGCCGCCGCCGCCACCGGCGCCGGCCTGGGTCGGGCCGTTGCCGCCGCAGGCCGCCAACGCGGCTCCGAGGGGAACGCCCATGGAGAGGCTGAGGAAGGTGCGGCGAGAAGTTGACCTGTTCTCCACGCTGATCTCCGTACTTGAACGCCGGGGGGATTGGCCGCGCGGCTCGTTGATCGTCGGATGTCGGTGGCGGGCGGCCGTGGACGCGGCGCCTGCCGAAGCCGCTCGTCACGTCTCCTTAGAGTGAGCTCGTCGAAACATTTGCGACATGCCGCGTGGTCCGTCAATTTAGGTTTCGACTCTGGGCCTGTCAAGACCGTCATATCCGGGAATCTGCCCTTTCCAGCAGGGCGTGTGTAAAGTACTCAGGCGCGGCGTTCATCTGGTCGTCTGTAATCAGGGACGCATGCTCACAGGCCACTCGACGACATCGAAACATTTCGAAATAATCACGGCGGGAATCGGCTTTAAGGAGAGCAGATGACGGCTCTGGATCGCATCCCCGCGATGGACGGCGTGCTCCGCCCGTGGCAGGACCCGGCGCTCCCGGTGGCCGACCGCGTCGAGGCCCTTCTCGCGGAGCTGACCCTGGAGGAGAAGGTCGGCCAGCTCGGCAGCCGCTGGCTCGGCAACGACATGCAGCACGACCTGGCCGACGACGCCGAGACGGTCAACGTCGCGCCGATGCAGGACGTGTTCGCGGCCTCCGGCACGGTTCCCCTCGACCAGGCGGCCGAGCACGGGCTCGGCCACCTCACCCGCGTGCACGGCAGCGCGCCCGTGACCGCGCGGGAGGGCGCCGACGAGGTGGTCAGGCTGCAGCGGGCCGTCGTCGAGCGCTCCCGGCTCGGGATCCCGGCCATCGTCCACGAGGAGTGCCTGACCGGGTTCACGACGTACGGGGCGACCGTCTATCCGGCGGCCATCGCGTGGGGTGCGACGTTCGACCCGGAGCTGGTGGAGCGGATGGCGGCGGCGATCGGGCGCGACATGCGGGCCGTGGGCGTGCACCAGGGCCTGTCGCCCGTGCTGGACGTGGTGCGCGACTACCGGTGGGGGCGGGTCGAGGAGACGATGGGCGAGGATCCGTACCTCGTCTCGATGCTCGGCGCCGCCTACGTGCGCGGGCTGGAGAGCGCCGGGATCATCGCCACCCTCAAGCACTTCGCCGGATACTCCGCCTCCCGGGCGGCCCGCAACCACGGGCCCGTGCCGATGGGGCGGCGCGAGCTGATGGACATGATCCTGCCGACGTTCGAGACCGCCATCGCGCTGGGCGGCGCGCGGTCGGTGATGAACTCCTACTCCGACGTGGACGGCGTGCCGGCCGGGGCGGACCCCTGGCTGCTGACCGAGGTGCTTCGCGAGCAGTGGGGCTTCACCGGGACGGTCGTGTCGGACTACTGGTCGATCCCGTTCCTGGCGACCATGCACCTCGTCGCCGCCGACACCGCCGAGGCGGGCGTGCAGGCCCTCAGCGCGGGCATCGACGTCGAGCTGCCCGACACGCTCGGCTTCGGCCCGCACCTGGTCGAGCGGGTACGGAGCGGCGAGATCCCCGAGTCGCTGATCGACCGGGCGGCGCGCCGCCTGCTCACCCAGAAGGTGCAGCTCGGGCTGCTCGACCCGGACTGGACGCCCGAGAAGTCCGTGTCCGGGGCCGCCGGCGTGGACCTCGACTCGCCGGGCAACCGGGCGATCGCGCGCGAGCTGGCCGAGCGGTCGATCGTGCTGCTCGACGCCGGTGACACGCTGCCGCTGAGCCCCGGGCCGCGCCGGATCGCGGTCGTCGGGCCGTGCGCCGACGATCCGCGGACGTTCATGGGCTGTTACGCCTTCCCCAACCACGTGCTGCCCCGCCACCCCGGGCTCGGGCTCGGCATCGAGGCGCCCAGCCTCCTGCACGCGCTGCGGGCCGAGCTGCCGGACGCCGAGATCGTCCACGAGCGGGGCTGCGACGTGCAGGGCGAGGACCGCTCGGGGTTCGCCGCCGCGCTCGAAGCGGCGCGCGGGGCCGACCTGTGCGTGGTGGCCGTGGGCGACCTCGCCGGGCTGTTCGGCCACGGCACCTCGGGCGAGGGCTGCGACGCCGATGACCTGCGCCTGCCCGGGGTGCAGGAGGACCTGGTGGCCGAGCTGGCCGCCACGGGCACGCCGGTCGTCGCCGTCGTCGTCTCCGGCCGTCCGTATGCGCTGGGCCGGGTGCACGGGGGCGCGGCCGGGCTCGTCCAGGCGTTCATGCCCGGCGAGGAAGGCGGCGCGGCCATCGCCGGCGTGCTGTCCGGCCGGGTCCAGCCGTCGGGCCGGCTGCCGGTGCAGATCCCGCGCGGGCACGGCGGGCAGCCCGGCACGTACCTGCAGCCGCCGCTGGGCACCAACAGCCAGGGCATCAGCAACCTCGACCCGACCCCGCTCTTCCCGTTCGGGTACGGCTCCGCCTACACCACCTTCGAGGTCGGCGACCTGCGGATCAGCGACGCCGAGGTGCCGGTGGACGGCGGGTTCGGCGTGGCGGTCAGCGTACGCAACACCGGCGACCGGGCCGGCGAGGAGGTCGTCCAGCTCTACCTGCACGACCTCGTCGCCCAGGTCACCCGGCCGGTCCGGCAGCTGACCGGGTTCGCCAGGGTCCGGCTGGAGCCCGGGGCGAGCGCCCGCGTGACGTTCGAGGTGCACGCCGACCGGACGGCCTTCACCGGACGCGATCTGAGGCGCATCGTGGAGCCCGGGGACATCGAGGTGTCCGTCGGCACGTCGGCGGCCGACCTGCC
This sequence comes from Nonomuraea sp. NPDC005650, assembly GCF_040605375.1. Taxonomy (NCBI): domain Bacteria; kingdom Bacillati; phylum Actinomycetota; class Actinomycetes; order Streptosporangiales; family Streptosporangiaceae; genus Nonomuraea; species Nonomuraea sp. NPDC005650. The sequence goes on along the minus strand of NZ_JBEXCR010000017.1, from coordinate 63,616 downwards.
GTGCCGGGGCACGGTGCGGCTGACGGGGGCGGCCCGGGTCGTCGGCCACGACCGGCGCCTGGACACGCCCGTGTCGGTCGAGCGGGAGGGGGGAAACGATGCCGTCCAGTTCTAGACGCGCCACGCTGGCCACGGTCGCGGCCTCGGCGGGCGTGTCGGTGGCGACCGTGTCGAAGGTGCTCAACGGCCGCAGCGACGTGGCGCCGACCACCCGATCCCTGGTGCAGTCGCTGCTGCGGGAGCACGACTACATCGCGCCGTCGCCGCGCCGGGACGGGGCCGTCGCCACCGACATCGTCGAAGTGCAGTTCGACGACGACTTCAGCACCTACTCCACGGAGATCATCCAGGGCTTGGTCGTGGCCGGGGCCGAGGCCGGCGTCGGGATCGTCGTCAGCGTCAGGAAGAAGATCGACCACGCCGCCGCGTGGGCCCGCGACCTGGCCGCCGCCGGGCGCCGGGCGCTGATCTGCGTCACGTGCGACCAGCTGACCACCAGGGAGCTCGCCGCGCTGTCCCGCGTGCAGCTGCCGCTGGTCGTGATCGACCCGCTCCACCTGCCGCACGCCGGCGTGACCAGCGTCGGCTCGACGAACTTCGCCGGCGGGCTGGCCGCCACCCAGCACCTGCTGTCCCTCGGCCACCGGCGCATCGCCTACATCGGCGGCCCGGCCATCGCGGCCTGCAACCAGGCCCGACTGCACGGCTACCGCGCCGCCATGGAGGCCGAAGGCGTGCCGGTGCCGCCCGCCTACACGCGATCCGGGCACTTCCGCTATGAGGACGGGCTGGAGTACGGCGCGGCCGTGCTCGACCTGCCGGAGCCGCCGACGGCGATCTTCGCCGGCTGCGACGAGAGCGCGCTGGGCGTCATGGAGGCCGCCAGGGCGCGGGGCCTGCGCATCCCGGACGATCTGAGCATCGTGGGGTTCGACGACACCCAGATGGCCCGGATGGCCTCCCCGCCGCTGACCACCGTCCGCCAGCCGCTGCGCGAGATGGGCGGGGTGGCGCTGCGCACGGCGTTGAGGCTGGCGGCCGGCGAGAAGATCGACTCCCACCACGTCGAGCTGGCGACCGAGCTGATCGTCCGCGCCTCCACGGCGGACGTGACCTGCGCGGAGCGCGGCTGACCGGCATGAGTTTTGTCAGGCGCCTTGCGAATATTCCGTAAGGTGCCTTACCGTTCTTGGGATGATCAACGAATCCGGGGTCCAGCGGCCCGCCTACGCCGAGCTGCAGGCCAGGCTCGGCAACCCGCTCGGGGTGGAGGAGGCCCGCGCCCGCTGGAGCGCCCTCGTCAAGGCCGCCAGGGACGGGGAGACCATCCTGATCACCCGCGAACGCTGGGAGTGGGCCGCGCTCGTGCCGCTCTCCAGGGTGCCCGGCATCCTGAGCGGGCTCCCGCTCGTGCCGCTCTCGACCGCGCGGGGCAAGCTCGGCGACCTCGTACGGCAGGTCGCGCAGCCGTACGACGAGAGCCCCATCCTGCTGGGCCGCCACCGCACCCCGGTCGCCGCCCTGATCGCGGCCCGCGGCCTCGTCAACCGGCCCGCGACCCCGTCCAGGACGGGCGCCGAGGCGATGCTGGTCGACGGGCACGCCATCACCCTCACCTGCGACCTGGACGCCCCGGCCGGCCCGGTCTTCTCCGCCGTGGCCGTCGACCGGAACGGCGGGGTGGTCGCGGCGGGTGCCGGCGCCGACCTCCGCGAGGCCCTGCGCACCCTCACCCCGACGCGGGACTGACGGGAGGACCCGCACCGCGCGGACGGCGGCGCCTGAACCGCAGGACGCGGGCCGCCGCTAAGGTGTTGGGGATGAGTGAGAGGGCTCCCTACCCGGCCGGCGCCACGGTGCTGGTGGTGCCCGTGCCCGAAGCCGAGCCCGTCGTGGGTGGCCAGCGGGCGTTGTTCGACCCGGCGGCCCGGTTCGGGGTGAGCGCGCACGTCACGGTGCTCTACCCGTTCCTGCCCCGGCCGGAGATCGAGGACGGGACGGTGGCGGAGCTGGCGGGGCTGTTCGCCGCTCACCGGCCCTTCGAGGCGGCCTTCACCGGCTGCGCCCGCTTCCCCGGCCTGCTCTACCTGGCCCCGGAGCCCGCCCAGCCCTTCGCCGCCCTCACCCGGAGCGTGACGGGCAGGTGGCCGGCGCTGCGCCCGTACGGCGGCCGGTACGGCGAGACCGTCCCGCACCTGTCCGTCGGCTACGGCGAGGACGAGGTCCTGGACGGCGTCGAGTCCTCCGTCGCGCCCGGACTGCCGTTCACGACCCGCGTCACCTCCGTCGACCTGGCGAGTTTCGACGGGACCCGCTGGACGCCGGTCACGCGCTTCCCGCTGGGCCGAGGACCGGCATCGCAAGGATGAGAGAACCGCGGCCCCGAGGGCAGCTCATCAGGGTCTCATCTCGCTGAATCCCGGTCAGGGGTTGTGGAAGGCGACCTCCGGGCCGGCCGGTGAGGGGCCGTCGAGCAGCGGCTGCCTGCGGCCCTTCAGGTGCCGGTCGAAGAAGGCGCCGACATAGGCGCGGGTGAGCTCCAGCGAGCGCTGCGGCGAGAGGGCGTCAGGGCTCGACATGCCGGCCGCCCGCTGCAGGATGGACAGGTCGGTGAAGCTCGAGTGGTCGGTACGCGCCACCGTGAGCCAGCGCTTCCACCCGCTCATCTTCGTCCAGCCCTCGTCCCAGGTGTGGTCCTTGCCGGGCACGTGGTCGGACTGGCTGCCCATCAGCTGGAACGGCCGGTCGAGCGCAACCGCGGGGTGGAAGGTGCCGTCCAGGTTCGCCCCGGCCCGTACGCGTTTGTCCACGGCCATGGTGGCGGCAGCGGCGTCGCCGCCGAGGGAGTGACCTGCCATGCCGATCCGCTTGGAGGCGATCATGCGGGCCTTCTTCCAGGCGGGGTGCCGGCCGGTCAGCTCGTCGAGGACGAAGGAGACGTCCTTGGTCCGGTTCGCGGTGATGGCCGCCTGCCCGCCCTCCGGTGGCTTGGGCTGGTCGCAGAGCGGGGCGCAGGTGATGGTCCGGCCGTCGGGCAGGGTAGTGCCGGAGGACTCGTAGGCGTGGTCGACCAGCGCGACGACGTACCCGCGGCTGGCCAGGTCCTCGGCCAGGAAGGTGAGGCCGGCGCGCGGGAGGCCGAGGCCGAGAGCACCACCAGCGGGTAGCGGCCCTGCTTGGGCGGGGCGCCGGCGCGGGCGTAGGTGCGGGTGCCGCTGATGAGCTCGGCGGGGATCTTGGCGCCGGGGGCCTTGCGCTGGAGCAGGGACGCGGCCTCGGCGGTGGTCATGTACGGTGCCGGGCTGCCGGTGGCGGAGCGGGCGGGGTAGTACATCGAGACCATGAGCCGGCGCGGTCCCGACTCGGGCACCCAGGGGTCCTTGCGGCTGCTGTCCACCAGGGGCAGGATGTCCCGCCCGACCCGGTTCGGCCCGGTCGGGCGGGGGAGCTCCAGCCGGAGGCCGGCGGTGGAGGCCGGGGCGGGGGTGGGTTGCCCGGACGCGGAGGCGGTCGCCGCCGTGGCGGTGAGCACGGTCAGGGTGAGGCAGGCCGTCAGCGGGATGGCCGGCAGGCGGGTTTTCATCGGGTTTCCTCTCGTACGGGTCATACGTCGCGGCGACGTACGACGATCAGGGTCAGGACGGCGGCGGCGAGCGGCCACAGCGCGAAGGCGGCCCACGAGCCGGCCACCGTGGGCAGGGCGGGGTCGTCGCGGAGCTGGGGCAGGCCCAGGCAGGTCCGCCAGACGTAGAAGGGGACCAGGGCGTACAGGTCGTTGAGCCACTGGTGGACGGTGGGCCGGAAGAAGGTGGGCACGATGACCAGCGCGGCGCAGACGGTGACGACGGCGGCGGCGGTGTGCCGTGCCAGCGCGCCGATGCCCATGCCGGTCAGCGCCGAGACCGGGGCGAGCAGCGCGTTGGCGGCCAGGACGCGCAGCACGCCGGGGTCGCCGAGCGAGGCGGCGACGCCGCGCCCGGAGAGGATCGCCTGGCTGACGCCGAACGTGCCCGCGGAGACGAGCGCGCCGGCCGCGAGCGTGACGGCGGCGGTGACGACGAGTTTGGCGGCCACGACGCGATGGCGGGCCGGGACGGCCGTGAGCGTCGTGCGGATGAGGCCGGTGGCGTACTCGCCGACGATGGTCAGGGCGCCCAGGCTGCCGGCGCCGATCATGAGCATGGAGGCGGCCAGGCCGCTGAACGCCTCGCCCAAGGGGTTGAACCTGGCCTTCTCCATCGCGGTGAAGGCGGGCCAGCTCTGGTAGGCGTCGAGGCTGCTCTGTACGGCCAGGGCGACGATGGCCAGCGTGCCCAGGCCGAGCAGCCACGAGGTCGAGCGCAGCGACCAGATCTTGATCCACTCGGCGGCGAGCAGGTCACGGAAGGTGCCGGCGGTCGTCGCTCGATGCCCGGCCTGATGTCCGGTGGGCTCCGTGCTCGTCGCGGGTCCGGCCTGATGCCCCGCGTGATCGGCGGTCATCGCGGATCACCGGCTCGATGTTCGGCGTGACCGGCGGTCAGCTCCATGAACGCCTGCTCCAGCGAGGCGGCCCGCGGGGCGAGCTCGTACAGCATGATCCGGCGCCGGTGGGCGAGCTCGCCGATGCGGGCGGCGCTCAGCCCGGTCACGGTCAGGGCGTCGCCGCCCTCCGGCCGCACGTGCGCTCCCTCCAGACCGAGGACGGCCGCCAGCTCGGCGGGGTCGGGAGTGCGTACGGCGACGGACGCCCCGGCCCCTCGGGCGGCGAACCCGGCCAGGCTCTCCTCGGCGATCAGCTCGCCGCGGCCGATGACGACGAGGCGGCCGGCGGTGTTCTCCATCTCGCTCATCAGGTGGCTGGAGACCAGCACGGTGCGCCCTTCGGCGGCCAGCCGCCGGAACAGACCGCGTACCCAGAGCACGCCCTCCGGGTCCAGCCCGTTGATCGGCTCGTCGAACATCAGCACGGGCGGGTCGCCAAGCAGCGCGGCGGCGATGCCCAGCCGCTGGCGCATGCCCAGGGAGAACCCGCCGACCCGGCGGCGCGCCACCCCCGCCAGGCCCACCTCCTCCAGCACCTCGGCCACCCGGCGCCGGGACAGGCCGTTGCTCCGGGCCAGCGCGTGCAGGTGGGCGTGCGCGGTGTGGCCGCCGTGGACGTCGCCGGCGTCCAGCAGCGCGCCGACGTGGCGCAGGCCCGCCGGCCGGTGGCGGCCGTCGACGGTGGCGCTGCCCGACGTCGGACGGTTCAGGCCGAGGATCATGCGCAAGGTGGTGCTCTTGCCGGCGCCGTTGGGGCCCAGGAACCCGGTGACGTGCCCCGGCCGAACGGTGAACGTCAGGCCGTTCACCGCCGTCACCGCGCCGTAGCGCTTGGTCAGTCCGTTGACTTCGATCACCTGCCCCACGCTGTCGCAGGTCAATGGCGTGTCACATCTGGCCGCGGGCCTGTTCCGGCCCGGCGGGGGTGGCCCGCGGGCATAGGCCCGGCGGCCGATGTCCGGCCTCCGGGCCGGTGACTACGATCGACGGATGCGCGACAGAAGGCCGGAACGGCTGCCGGGCGGCGTGTGGACGCTGCTCACCTGGTGCGGCCTGGCGGGCCTGGTGCCGGTGCTGTACGCCCTGACGCTGACCGACGGCGAGAACCTGCTCCCCGTGGGCCTCCCGCACGCGGCGTTCGCCGCCGCCATGGTGTTGCCCCTGGCCTGGGCGCGGCGGCGGCCGGCCATGGTGCTCGCGGTGCTGCTGGCCGAAGTGGTCGCGGCGGCGGCGACGGGGCTGCCGGCGCAGCGGTTCTGGCCGCTCTTCCTGGCCGGGGACGTCCTGGTCTGCCTCGTGACCGCCGCCCGGTCGCGCCGCGCCGGGCTGGCGGCGGCGGCCGTCACGCTCGCCGTCCAGGAGGTGGTCTGGCAGGTGGACCTGCTGCGCCACGGCCTGCGCGCCCTGGCGCCCGGCTTCCTCGCGCTGTCGGTCCTGCTCGGCCTGGGCGTCGCGGTCGGCTGGCTGGCCGGGGTGTCGATCCGGCAGCGGCGCGAGTACGACCGCGCGCTGCGTACGCACGCCGCTGCCCAGGCGGTCACGGACGAGCGGCTGCGCATCGCCCGCGAAGTGCACGACATGGTCGCGCACAGCATCGGCATCATCGCCATCCAGGCCGGTGCGGGCGCCCGCGTGATCGACAGCAGACCCGAGCAGGCGCGCGAGGCGCTGGGCGCGATCGAGACGATCAGCAGGCAGACGTTGAAGGGACTGCGGCACCTGCTCGGCGCGCTGCGCGAGACCGGACACGAGCACCCCGAGCCCGCGCCCGCGACGGGGCTGGCCGACCTCGACGGGCTGGCCGAGGCGGCCACGGCAGCCGGGGTCCGGGTGGACGTGCACAGGCGCGGGCGGCCACGGCCCCTGCCCGCCGCCGTCGACCGGTCCGCCTTCCGCATCGTCCAGGAGTCCCTGACGAACGTGCTACGCCACGCGGGCACCGACCACTGCCAGGTCACGCTCGACTACGGGAACGAGGAACTGCGCATCGACGTTGTCGACGACGGACACAGCGGACACAGCGGACACAGCGGACACAGCGGACACAGCGGACACAGCGGACACAGCGGACACAGCGGACTCGGCATCGCGCCCCGCGACGGCACCGCGCCTCGTGACGGGAGCAGGCCCAGTGGCGAGAGCGGGCACGGGATCGTCGGGATGCGTGAGCGGGTCGCGCTGCTGGGCGGTGACTTCAGCGCGGGACCCCGGCCCGATGGCGGGTTCCGCGTCACCGCTCGCCTGCCGGTCACGGCCGGACGTGTGAGCGCCGTGGCGGAGGCGTCGTGACGATCCGCGTCGTGCTCGCCGACGACCAGCCGTTGATCCGGGCCGGCCTGCGCATGGTCATCGACGGCACCCCCGGCGTCGAGGTCGCCGGAGAGGCCGGGACCGGGGCCCAGGCGGTCCAGCTCACCAGGCGGCTGCGTCTCGACGTGGTGGTGATGGACATCCGCATGCCCGGCATGGACGGCATCGAGGCCACCCAGACCATCGCCGCCGAGTCCCCGGGCACGCGGGTGATCATGCTGACCACGTTCGACGACGACGAGAACGTCTACGCCTCCCTCCGCGCGGGAGCCAGCGGATTCCTGGTCAAGGACATGGCGCTGGAGGACATCCTGTCCGCCGTGCACGTCGTCGCCGCCGGGGATGCCCTGATCGCGCCGAGCGTCACCCGCCGCCTCATCGAGGACTTCGCCCGCCGCCCCGCCCCGGCTCCCCGGCCGCGCGAGCCGGAGGGCGTCACCGGGCGCGAACGCGAGGTGCTGACCCTGGTCGGGCGCGGCCTGTCCAACGCCGAGATCGCGGCCGAGCTGCACATCAGCCCCGGCACGGCCAAGGCGCACGTGGCCAGCCTGCTCGCCAAGCTCGCCGCCCGCGACCGGATCCAGCTGGTCATCATGGCCTACGACGCGGGCCTGGTGTCACCGTCCCGCTGATCGCGACACCGCCCACGCCCGGGAAAGCTGATCGCGACACCGCCCACGCCCGGGAAAGCTGATCGTGACGCCGCCCACGCCCCGGGAGAAACCGGGAGCGCGGGCGGCGTCGCGAGGGTCAGCCGCTGTACGGAGCGACCGTGATCTTGTCGATCACCGGGGCGTACTGCGCGCGGAGGAGCACCCCGGGGAAGGTCTCCGACGCGTAGGTGGTGCCGTCGAAGTTCGGCAGTTCCTCGGCCGAGAAGCGCACCGTGTTCTGGCCCTTCTTCAACCGCACCGGGACCGTGAGCTCCCAGAAGTTGTTCTCGTGGAAGGTGTGGGGGAACAGGACGCGCTGCGCGGCGGCGCCGTTCACCGAGATGTCGGCGTGCCTGGCGAGCGGGTCCGGGTTGTAGTGCGTGGCGGCCGACTGCTCCGGGTTGGAGTAACGCACGCGCATGGCGTAAGTCCCGTCGGCGGCGGCCCGCACGTCGAAGGTGAGCGTGTTGGTGTTGCCGGGCGTGCCGCCGACCCCGGTCACCGCGCTCCCGCCACTGGCCAGCGAGAGCTGCGACGCCTTCGCCGTCCCGGCGAGGCGGGCGGACTCCGCCTCGTACCCGGTGGCCGGCAGCGCGCCGTCGGCGGGCCGCACCTCGAGCCGGTCGATGAGCGACGTGCCGGACCGGCCGGTGACCGTGACCTTGTTGACGCCGCCCGACAGCGACACCGCCGCGGTCGCGTCGCCGCGCCGGGCGCGGTCCAGCACGCGTACGCCGTTGACCGTCAGCGCCGCCTGGCCGGAGCCGAGCAACTTGAGGTCCAGGGTGGCCGGGGCGTCCTTCGCGGAGTACACCCAGAAGGTGGCCGACTGGTCACGCCCGGCCGCGACGACCCCGGAGCCCGAGAGCGCGGAGCCGGATGGGGCGGTCCCGGAGCCAGGGAGCGCGCCGTCGTGCGCCGCGTAGGACGGGCGGGCGCCGTGCAGGTCGGCCAGCTCGGCCTCGTAGATCGAGGTCGCCGCCGCCGGGTTGGGCAGCGAGAGCCGGATCCGGTCGACGATCGCGTCGCCCTTGGTGGCCTTGGCGCCGTCGAGGCTGCGCGCCGCCAGGGAGAGGACGTGCTTGCCCGCCGTGAGCTCCACGGTGGTGTCCGCGTGGTCCCACACCACCCACTTGTAGCCCAGCGGCAGGAACAGCTCCTGCTCCGCGCCCCCGTCCACGCGTACGAAGACGTTGGTCGGGCCCTGCTCGCGCACTCGGTCGAAGGTGTTCAGCGAGTTGGCGAACACGCTGAGGTTGTAGCGGCCGGCCTTGGGCACCTCGACGGTGAAGTCGAGCACCCCGTCCGAGCCGGTACGCAGCCCGCCGACGTCGTAGCGGCCGGAGGTGTAGAACTTCGACACGTCCGAGGGGGAGCCCTCGGGGCCGTTGCGGCTGTAGCCGCCGCCGGTGTACTTCGCGTCCTCGGCCTCGTACGAGCCTTCCCACAGCTTGGGCGCGGGCGTCGTCGCGGTGCCCGGCCCGGCGGGGGTGAGGACGATCTCGTACGCCGACGACTCCTTGAGCCTGGGCAGGTCACCGGCGCCGAAGTCGAAGACCACGGTGCCGTCCTTCACCTCGACGTCGCGCTCGGCGACGATCTCCGGCTGCGGCGAGTCGCCGACCTGGCCGGTCCACGGGATCTCCCGCACCCAGGCGTGCACGCGGCGGCCGAAGACCTTGGCGGGGACGTGCTCGAAGCGGATGTGCCCGGCGCTCTCGGCGCCGCCGAAGATCGCGCGGGCCTGCCTCTTGCCGGGGTCGAGCGTCGCGACGCCCTGCAGGGTGTAGTTCTGCCCCGGGTACGGCGGCGTGACCCGCACGGTGTGGCCGCTCATGCCGCCGTAGGCGTTGAGCAGCCACCACTGGCCGTTGCCCCGGTTGGCCTGGACGGCCGAGTCGGACAGGTTGCCGTCGATGTTCCAGTACGCGATGTCGGCGTCGACCTTCGACTCCTCGATGGCCGACACCCACTGGATCATCTGGCCGGGCACCGAGGTGTGGTAGTTGAAGGCGTACTCGTTGACGTTGATCGGCAGCCGCTTCCCGGCGTACTTCGAGCCGGCGAAGGCGTCGGCCTCCATCTCGCGGTAGCGCTTGACACTCGCCCTGACCTGCTCGGGGTGGCTGAGCTCGTGCCAGGTCATCACGTCGGGCACGGTGCCGGCCTGTACGACGTGCTCCAGGTAGCCCTTGACCTGGGCGTACAGGACGCTGGTGTTGGGGCCGGCGATCCGGGCGGCCGGCATCCTGGCCTTGATGAGGGCGTAGATGTCGTCCCACGCCTTGAAGTAGTCGCGCGGGTCGCTGAGCCAGCTCACCCGGTTGTAGCTCCACTCGCCGGTGCCGAACATGTTGCCCTCGGGCTCGTTGAACGGCACGAAGACAATGTTGTCCTGATATTTCGGGTCGAGTTGGAGGACCTGGTCCACCTGCTTGGCGATCTTCTGCTTGTACAGGTCGAGCTTCTCCTGCGGCGTGGCGCCGGGCCACTGGTAGGGGAAGCCGCGGTGGATGTCGGTCATGTAGATGTACACGTCGCCGTCGGTGCTGTCGGCCAGCGGCTTGACGACCTCCAGGGCGTCGGCGCCGGGGTGCTGCGGGCCGTCCTGGGCCTTGGTCGAGACGGTGCGCAGGCGCATGCCCTCGATCAGGTTGTTCGTCGGCACCCCCGGCCCGTAGAGGCCGTACAGCGTGCCGGACGCGCCGCCGTGGAAGGGACCCGTGTCCTCGGCGAGGTCGATGACGAGCTGGCCCTCGCGGATCACGGTGACCTCGGCCGTGACGGGCCGCCCGCCGGCCGTGCCGGTCACGGTGAAGGTCCCGGCCGCGGCGTAGTCCGCGGGGTCCACGGGCGACCAGGCGATGGGCAGCTCGCGATCGTAGCCGTCGGTGAAGGTGGCGCGGACCGCGGCCGGCAGGGCGGGCGCGGTGCCGATGGTCGTCCGGACGGAGAACGCGCTCTGGGCGAGGCCCGTCGGGGTGGGGGCCTGGCCGCCGGCGACGGCCGCCACCTGCTCCGCCGACAGCGCGGCGCCGTAGACGCGGAAGTCGTCGATCGCGCCGTCGAAGAGCGGGTCCTGGTAGAACGAGCGCCCGATGAACCCGGCGGAGGTCGTGGCGGCGTCGATCAGCTGGGCGGCGCTCACGGTGGTGGCCGCCGAGGCCACGGCGGCGCCGTTGAGGTAGGTGGTGACGCGCTTGGCGGCGGTGTCGAGGGTGACCGTCAGCGTCTTCCAGGCGTCGGCGGGCAGCGGGGCGTAGCCCGTGACCTTGGCCTCTCCGCCGCCTCCCGAGGTGGTGACCGCCGTGCGCAGCACGCCGTCCCCGTTGTACGGCGTGCTGAACAGGTAGCGGCTGGTGTCCTTGCCGAGCGCGTAGATCCACTGCCAGGGCGCGGCGGTGCCGTCCCACTTCACGCGCGCCGACACGGTCAGGTCGGTCCTGCCCTTGACGGCGTCCAGCGGCAGCCGCACGTACGCGCCGTCGGAGGTCGGCGCGCCGCCGGGCAGGCTCAGTGCATGGCCGTCCGCGCCGTCGACCAGCGCCGCGGTGGAGCCGTTGACCAGCGTGCCGTTCAGGCCGTTGCCGGAGGAGTCGGCGATGGAGCCGGTGGCGAGGTCGTCGGAGTCGAAGGTGTAGACGAGCACGGGAGGGGGCGGATCCACGGTCCGCGCATGCGCGGAGCCCGCGGTTAAGGCGGCGACGAGGGCGGCCGGGAGCAGCCCGGCCCACATGGCCTTGATGGTCATGACGAAGTCCCTGGGAGGTGTGAGCGTTAACAAATCGCAGGGAGGGTGTTCGGTGAACGCAACTGAGGGTTTCGCGTAGGTTACGTAGCCGCGCCCGACACGTCAATGGGCGTTTCCGGCGGGTCACGATTCGATATCGCCGACCGGCCTCACTCTTGACGCCCGCTCGCCGGCGGCGCGACAGTCGGGGCACATCGTTGAACCGGTTCGCTGATTCCGGCGGCCCGCAGGTGGAGCTCGTTCCCGGCCATGACCGGCGGCGGGCCGATCGATCCTGCAGATCCCCAGGAAAAGGCGCTGACCGGTCGGTGATCCGAGGGTGCTCGCGACGCAACTGTCGAACCGGTTCAACTACGTGCAGGAGGTGAGAGTGGCGACGATCGGAGACGTGGCCCGGGAGGCCGGGGTGAGCCGCAGCACGGCGTCCTACGCGCTGTCGGGCAAGCGGCCCATCTCGGAGGAGGTCCGCCGCCGCGTGCTGGCGGCCGCCGAGGCGCTCGACTACACGCCGAACGCGGGCGCCCGGGCGCTGGCCACCTCCCAGACCAAGGTCCTCGGTCTGCTCGCCCAGTTCCACGAAGACGAGTTCGCGCCCGCGATGATGCAGTACATCCTGGGCGTCACGAACACCGCCCGCGACCTGGGCTACGACACGCTGCTGGTCACCGAGGCCGACGGCGTGCGGGCGCTGCGGCGCATCACCGACTCGCGCATGGTGGACGGCGTCGTCCTGATGAACATCGCGCAGGTCGACCCCAGGCTGCCCATCCTGCGGGCCGCGCCGCAGCCGGGCGCCCTGGTCGGCCTGCCGGGCGACTGTTCGGGGCTCGACGTGTTCGACCTCGACTTCGAGGAGGCCGGCCGGGTCATGGTGGAGCACCTGCACCGCCTCGGCCACCGCGAGCTCATCCTGATCTCGCAGCCCGAGCACGTCGTCGAGCGGGGCGGCGCGTACGTGTGGCGCCTGCGCGACGCGGCACTCGAACGGGCCCGCCAGCTCGGCGTCACCCTGCACGCCGTGTACGGCGAGTCCCGGCAGCCCGCGGTCGGGCGCCTGCTCAACGCCCTGCTCGACACCTACCCGTCGGCGACCGGCCTGCTGATCAACAACGAGGCGGCCACCGCGGCGCTGCCCTCCGTCGCCCACGGGCGAGGGCTGCGGGTGCCCGAGGACCTCTCGGTCATCGGGCGCTACTCCGAGGAGTTCGCCGCGACCTTCTCCCTGCCCTATTCGTTCATCGAGAGCGCACCCGACCGGCTCGGCGCCATGGCGGTACGCCAGCTCGTGCGCCGCGTGGAGTCGCCGGCGGCCCGCGACGAGCCGTTCGTCGTGCGCTTCATCTCTCCCGAACTGGTCTCGCGCGGAAGCACAGCGCCCCCAGCCGCCCGCTAGCCCGACCCCTCGACTACTTCCGGCCGCGCTCGAATGTGAGCGCTAACATTGGAGGCCTCGATGAACCGCACGTCGGTTTCCGCGAAGGCGGCGGTCCTCGGAACCGCCCTTCTGGCCCTGTCCGCCTGCGCGTCCGCCCCCCAGGGCGGCGGCTCCACCACCACCTCCGCCTCCGCGGGCGGCGCCGGCGCGTACACGTGGTGGGACCCGTACCCGCAGCACGACGCGGCCTCCGCCTGGGCCAAGCGGGTGGACACCTGCGGGCGGCAGGCCGGAGTCACCATCCAGCGCACCGCCTACGACACCACCGCGCTGACCAACCAGGCGCTGCTCGCCGGCCAGGAGGGCAACGCGCCGGACGTCATCCTCCTGGACAACCCCGCCGTCTCGACGCTCGCGGACGCCGGGATGCTCACCACGATGTCAGATTTCGGCCTGGACACCGCGCGCTTCGACAAGAACCTCATCGCCGCCGGCGAGCTGGACGGCAAGACGTACGGCATCCCCATCGGCGCGAACACCCTCGCCCTCTACTACAACAAGAAGATCCTCGACGCGGCCGGCGTCGACCCCGCCTCGATCAAGGACTGGACCACGCTCAACGCGGCGCTGAAGAAGGTCAAGGCCGCGGGCAAGAAGCCGATCACGTTCTCGGCCATCGGCACGGAGGAGGGCTCGTTCCAGTTCCTGCCGTGGTTCTGGGGGTCCGGCGCGCAGCTGACCCAGCTCGACTCGCCCGAGGCCGTCGCGGCGCTCGACCTGTGGACCAAGTGGGTCAAGGACGGCACCGCCCCCAACTCCGTCATCAGCAACTCCCAGAACACCACCTGGGAGGAGTTCCTGACCGGGGAGTTCGCCTTCGCCGAGAACGGGACCTGGCAGATCAACAGCGCCGGGAAGGCGGGCTTCCCCACCGGCATCGTGCAGATCCCCGGCAAGGACGGGGGCACCGCCCCCACGCCCACCGGCGGCGAGTTCATCACGGTCCCGGTGCAGAAGGACACCAAGCGCTACGCCGCCACCAAGAAGATCCTCGAATGCATGACGACGCCCGAGGGCCTGGTGGAGACCGGCACGACGTTCGCGTACTACATCCCCTCCACCGCCGAGGGCCAGCAGGCCATCCTCGCCAAGGAGCCGGACCTGAAGCCGTGGGTCGACGCCGTGAAGTCGGCCAAGGGCCGGACCAGCGACAACCTCGGCACCAAGTACCCGAAGATCTCCGAGGCCCTGTGGACGGGGGTGCAGAAGGCGCTGAGCGGCTCGGCCACTCCCGCCGACGCGCTCAAGCAGGCGCAGGCCCAGGCGAAGCAGGCCACCGGCGGCTGATCCGATGACCACTCTCAGCAGCGAGGCCGGCGAGGCGGTGGCGGTGGGCAGGGCGGCGCACGCGGCTCCCCGGCGGGGGCGTTCGCGGCGGTGGACGGCCTACGCCTTCCTCGCGCCGCTCGTGATCTACCTGCTCGTCTTCTACGCCTATCCGCTCTACCGCAACATCGACCTGAGCGTGCACGACTACACGCCGCGGGCGTTCGTGCGGGGCGACCCGGAGTTCACCGGGCTGGCCAACTACCGGGACATCCTGTCCGACGACACCTTCCTGCGGGCGCTGCGCAACACGGCCCTGTTCACGCTGGTGTCCATCGCGGCGCAGTACGCGATCGGCCTGGCGCTCGCGGTCTTCTTCCACCGCAACTTCCGCCTGTCCGCGGTGCTGCGCGCGATGTTCCTGGTGCCGTGGCTGCTGCCGCTGATCGTCTCCGCCTCCACCTGGTCGTGGATGCTCAACAGCGACAACGGCATCGTGAACGCGGCGCTGGAGGCGTTCGGGATCGGCCAGATCAACTGGCTCACCTCGCCCGACACCTCGCTGCTGGCCGTCACGATCGCCAACATCTGGCTCGGCGTCCCGTTCAACCTGGTGATCCTGTACGCCGGGCTGCAGAACATCTCCGCCGACCTGTACGAGGCCGCCGGCCTGGACGGGGCGAACGGGTGGCAGCGCTTCCGGCGGATCACCTTCCCGCTGCTGCGCCCGGTGTCGGCGATCACGCTGTTGCTCGGCCTGATCTACACGCTCAAGGTCGTCGACATCATCTGGATCATGACGCGGGGCGGACCGGCGGACGCCTCGACGACGCTGGCCATCTGGTCGTACCGGGAGGCGTTCGGCACCGGCCAGCCCGACTTCTCACCGGCGGCGGCCGTCGGCAACCTGCTCATCCTCATCGCCTTCGCCGCCGGGCTCCTGCACGTGCACCTGCAGCGCAAGGAGGAGCGCGCATGAAGACCTGGAAGACCGCCGTGGGCGTCGTCCTGGTGGGGCTGATGCTGTTCCCGGTCTACTGGATGTTCAACGTCTCGCTCACCAAGACGGGCGACATGCGGGCGGACCCGCCGCACTGGTTCCCCTGGAACCCCACGTTCGAGGGGTACGCGGCGGCGCTCGCCCAGCAGCTGCCGGCCCTGGCCACGAGCCTGTTCATCGGCCTGGGCACCGTCGCGCTGACGCTGCTCGTGGCCCTGCCCGCGGGCTACTCGCTGGCCAAGCTGCGCCCGCGCGGCGCGCGCGGGATCGACTTCCTGCTCCTCGCCGCGCAGATGATCCCCGCCGTCGTCATGGCGATGGGCTTCTACGCCATCTACATCCGGCTCGGCCTGCTCAACACCGTCCCCGGCCTGATCGTCGCCGACTCGACGCTGGCCGTGCCGTTCGGGGTGCTGCTCTTCCGGGCGTTCATGGCGAGCATCCCCGGCGAGCTCATGGCCGCGGCGCAGATCGACGGGGCGGGCACCTGGCGGACGTTCCGGTCGATCATCCTGCCGCTGAGCCGCAACTCGGTGATCACGGTCTCGCTCTTCGCGTTCCTGTGGGCGTGGTCGGACTTCATCTTCGCCTCGACCCTCAACCGCAACAGCGACGTCATCCCGATCACGCTCGGGATCTTCCGCTACATCGGCAACAACACCACGCAGTGGAACTCGATCATGGCGACCGCCGTGATCGCGTCCGTTCCCGCGGCCTTCCTCCTGGTCCTCGCGCAGCGCTACATCGCCGCAGGGGTCACCGCGGGCGCCGTGAAGGACTGACCACCCATTCGTCGAAAGGTTCACACATGTCCAGCCCCGTGCTGCCGTCCCACGGCCGGGTGCGTCCCCTCGGGCTCGCGCAGGTCTCCATCACCGGGGGGTTCTGGGGGAGCCGGCAGGCCGTGAACGCCACGGCGACGCTCGCCCACTGCGAGTCGTGGATGGAGCGGCTCGGCTGGCTCGCCAACTTCGACCGCGTCGCCGACGGGACGACCGCGCCCGACCGCCCCGGCTGGTCGTTCTCCGACTCGGAGGTCTACAAGCTCCTGGAGGCGCTGTCCTGGGAATGGGGCCGTACCGGCGACCTGGCGGCGGAGGCGGCGATCAAGCGGCTCACCGCGCGCGTCGCCCGCGCCCAGGACCCGGACGGCTACCTCAACACCTGCTTCGGGCACGGCGGGCAGCCGCCGCGCTACAGCGACCTGGAGATGGGCCACGAGCTCTACAACACCGGCCACCTCCTGCAGGCCGCGGTGGCCCGGCTGCGCACGCACGGCGAGGACGACCTCGTACGGGTGGCGCGGCGGGCCGCCGACCACGTGTGCCGCACCTTCGGCGCGGACGGCCGGCCCGGGATCTGCGGGCACCCGGAGATCGAGGTCGGCCTGGCCGAGTTCGGGCGGGCGCTGGGGGAGGAGCGCTACGTCGAGCAGGCGCGGATCTTCCTCGACCGCCGCGGGCACGGCACGCTCAGGGACATCCCGCTGGGCCGCGCCTACTTCCAGGACGACCTCCCGATCCGGGAGGCCGACGTGTGGCGCGGCCACGCGGTCCGCGCGCTCTACCTCACCGCCGCCGCCGTGGACGTCGCCGTCGAGCGCGGCGACGACGAGCTCCTGCGGGCCGTGGAGCGGCAGTGGGAGCGCTCGGTCGCGCGCCGCACGTACATCACGGGCGGCATGGGCTCGCGCCACCAGGACGAGGGCTTCGGCGAGGACTGGGAGCTGCCGCCGGACCGGGCCTACTGCGAGACGTGCGCCGGCGTCGCCTCGATCATGGTCTCCTGGCGGCTCCACCTGGCCACCGGCGACGTCCGCTACACCGACCTGATCGAGCGCACGCTCTACAACGTCGTCGCGACCTCCCCGAGCCCCGACGGCACCGCGTTCTTCTACGCCAACCCCCTCCACCAACGCTCCCCTGGCCGGCCGGCGGACCCGGACGAGGTGAGCCCGCGCGCCGAGGCCGGCGCCAGGGCCGCGTGGTTCGACGTGTCCTGCTGCCCCACGAACGTCGCCCGCACCCTGGCCGGCCTCCAGGGCTACCTCGCCACCGCCGACGACGACGGCCTCCAGCTCCACCAGTACGCCCCCTCGACCATCCGCGCCGAGCTGCCGGACGGGCGGCAGGCCGCGGTGGAGGTCGAGACCGCCTATCCCGACAGCGGGACCGTCCGCGTCCGGATCCTGGCCGACGGGCACTGGACGCTCGCCCTGCGGGTCCCGGCCTGGGCCGCCGGGGCCACGGTCGCCGTGGACGGGCGGGCGCGGCCGGTCGAGCCCGGCCTGGCCACGGTGCGGCGGGCGTTCCGGGCGGGCGAGGTGATCACGCTCGAACTGCCGATGGAGCCCCGCTTCACCTGGCCGGACCCCCGCATCGACGCCGTACGCGGCTGCGTCGCCGTCGAACGCGGCCCCGAGGTCCTGTGCGCCGAGTCCCACGACCTCCCGCGCCCCGGCGGGCTCGACGTCCTGGCGATCGACCCCGGGTCCGCCCCCAGGGCCGAACCCGGCGGAGCGCTGGTCCGCGGCCGCCTGGCCGCACCCCCCGACCGGCCGTGGGCCTACTCCGGCGCCCCGGCCACCCCCGCGGCGGACGCCGGCTGGTTCGACGTGCCGCTGCGGCCGTACCACTCGTGGGCCCGTCGCGGCCCGTCGAGCATGCGTGTCTGGTTGCCCACCGAAGGAGAGTGACACGATGTCCCGAATCCGAGTGCTCGCCTTAGCCCTGGTCACCACGGCCACTGCCCTGGTGACCACCTCGCCCCCGGCCGCGGCCGCCGGCGCGACGCTGACCGTCGACGTCGCGCAGCAGTTCCGGCCGGTCACCCACGTCGCCTCCGGCGGCCTGTACGGCCTGGCCGAGAACTCCCGGCCGGCCGACTCCACCCTCCTCCCGATCAAGGTCAACTCGCTGACCCAGCCCGCGCCGGGCGTCGGCCAGCGCCCCAACGGCCAGCCGCCCGGCGGCGACTCGCTGCTGGTGGCCCCGCAGGCGACCAGGGCCGGCGCGGGCGAGTTCATCCGCATGCCGGACATCTATCCCGACTTCCCGTACCGGTGGGTGAGCTGGGACGACTGGCTGGCCAAGGTCAACACCATGGTCAACGCCCGGCTGTCGGCCACCACGGTCTCGAACGTCATCGGCTGGGAGCTCTGGAACGAGCCCGACTACACCTGGAACACCGCCGCCGCGGGCAACTTCAACGACGCCTGGGTGCGCACGTACCGGGCGGTGCGCGCGCTCGACACGCTCACGCCGATCGTCGGCCCCAGCACCGCCACCTACAACCGCTCCTGGATGCAGTCGTTCCTCACCAACGCCAAGAACACCGGCACCCTGCCCGACATCATCTGCTGGCACGAGCTGCAGAACCCCACCAGGATCGCCTCCGACCTCGCCGACTACCGCAACCTGGAGTCCTCGCTCGGCATCAGCCCGCGCCGCATCTCCATCAACGAGTACGCCGCCACCGGCGAGGTCGACGTCCCCGGCCGGATCGCCAGCTACGTCGCCAAGTTCGAGCGCGGCGGCGTGGAGTCCGCGCACCGGGCCTTCTGGTACGAGTACGGCACCATGAACGGCCTGGTCGTCAACAACAGCCAGCCCACCGGCACCTGGTGGCTGTACAAGTGGTACGGCGACATGGCCGGCAACATGGTCACGACCACGTCGACCACGACGACGGGCCTGGACGGGTTCGCCTCCTACGACGGCACCCGCAAGATCGTCAACGTGGTGTTCGGCAACGAGGCCGGCACCAACACCGTCAACCTCACGGGCCTGGGCGCGCTCGGCTCCAGCGTCCGCGTCACGCTGACCTCGACCCCGTCCAGCGGCCGCTTCACCGCGGTCACCGCCCCCACCACGATCTCCACGACGACCCAGACGGTCAGCGGCGGACAGCTCAGCGTGTCCGTGCCCGGCATGGTGGCCACCAGCGCCTACCAGCTCGTCGTCGAGCCGGTCAGCGGGGTGCCCGCCTACCAGCAGCGGTACGAGGCCGAGAACGCCTCCGTCTTCCGCGCCCAGCGGCTGAGCGCCTCCAGCGCGTCGGGCGGCGGGTACGTGGGCCGGATCGACAACTCGGGCACGCCGCGCACCGACAGCTACGTCGACTTCGTCGTCAACGTGCCCACGGCGCGCTCGTACACGATGACCATCGGCTACGCCAACGGCACCGGCGCCACCGCGACCCAGGGCCTGGCCTACAACGGCGGCTCCTGGAGCACGGTCAGCTACCCGCCCACCGCGGGGTGGGGCCAGTTCGGCTCCACCGTCAGCACGATCGTCACGCTCCGGGCCGGGTACAACGTGATCCGCCTGGCCAAGGGCTCGCCGTTCTTCGCGGGCGGCACCGGGTACGCCGAACTCGACTACATCCAGCTCACGTGACCTTGACGACGGTCCGGCGGCACCCCGCCGGACCGTCGGTCTCCGGTGCTATAGAAGAGCGATGACATCTGTGACGTTTCGCGACGAGACCGCGACCGGCCGGGAGCTGGCCGCGTTCTCGCTGCCCGGCCTGCCCGAGCGCATCACGGCCAGAGAGCTCGTCCGGCTGCGCGTGCGCGAGGAGGTCGCCCGCCACAACGCCGGCGGCAGGCTCGACTGGGCGGAGCAGGCCGACGCCGCCGAGGCCGCGTTCGCCCGCAACGGGTTCCTGCTGCTGGTGGGCGAGCGCCAGATCGAGGACCTGGACGCCGAGATCGACCTGACCGCCGACCCGGTGGTGTCCTTCGTCAAGCTCGTGCCCCTGGCCGGGGGCTGACGGGGGTCACCCCTTGATCTGCCGGACGATGCTCTCGTCGGTGATCCGGCTGTCGGCGGCCAGGAGGAGGGCCTTGCTGACGATGAGCGCCAGCCGCCCGTCGTCCTCGAACGGCAGGAACAACCCCGCCTCGCGGCCGGCGGCGGACACGATGCACAGGTAGACGTCGCCGGGCTCCATGAGGATGTTGGCGCTGCCCAGGTGGATCTTGTAGGTGCGCAGGTCGCCGCGTACGACGAGGTAGCGGTCGGTGAGCGTGCAGCGGCCGGCCACGGCCAGGCGCGGCAGGAGGCGGGCCAGCGCGTCGCGGCGCACCTCGGCCGACGGCGACAACTCGCCGAAGGAGGCCGCGCGCCAGTAGTCGAGGTGGCGGTCGTGCCCGCGGTCGGCCCACTCCGGGTCGGCCGCGATCGAGGTCACCGCCACGAACAGGTCCACGTCCCGCATGGCCTCGCTGAACACCAGCGCCGGCACCTCGGCCAGTGGCGTCTCCCGCCACTCGCCGTCCGCGCGCCGGTGGAAGCGCACCTGGTCGGTGGAGGCGTGCTCGCCCGGGTCGCCGTACAGGTAGTCGTGGAAGAACGACGCCCGCCACCGCCCCTCGGCCAGCACGCGCGTGGCCTCGCCGGCGCCGCCGCCGTCCCAGGGGCCGAGCATGTCGGCCCGCCACCCCCGGGCCTTGAACATCGCGTACAGCCGCCGGTAGTCCACGATGTGGCCGGCGAACCGGTTGGAGTAGCCGGCGGTCCGCTCCTCCGCCGGCGTCAGCGGGTAGACCTCGCGGAAGGCCTGCTTGAACGGCTGCCTGATCCGCCCGTCGGCCACGGCCTCCCGCCAGCGGGCCACCTCGTCCGGCGTCGCGCGGGCGGGATGCCACAGGCGTACCCGCCCGCCCTCCGCCCCGCCGAGCGCGGCACGCCACTCGCCGGGGGCGACCTCGGCCTCCCAGATCAGCCGCCGGGCCACCGCGGAGGCGATCCGGTGCTCGGCGACCTGCTCGCGCCAAGTGTCGTACGGCTGCGCGGCCTCGCCGGCGAAGCCCGCCTCCAGCGCCCTGACCAGGGTCTTCACCTGCCGCTGCACCTGCTTGACCAGCTCGCGCAGGCGCTTGACCTCCTCGGGGCGCTCCTTGCGCACCGCCGCGGGCACGCTCTTGAGCGGCCGGTCGCCGTGCCACCACGTCAGCGCGAACTCCCCGTCCCCGCCCGCCGCGACGACCGCCCGGTGCTCGCCGAGCGTCGACTCCAGCCGCCCGCCCGGCCCGAAACCGAGATCCGGCATGCGGAAGGCCACCTCGACGCGGTCGGCGAGGCCGGGCTCGGCCTTGCGGATCATCCGGTCGAGCTGCTTGACCACGCCCGCGTGCCGGGTGAGCGCGCGGGCCGTGCGCAGCGCCGTGATCGCCTCCGGCGTCGGGAAGCGTTCGGCCGCCCGCGCGATCTCGTACAGCAGCGCCTGCGAGGGCAGGGTCTTCGCCGCCGTGGGGGCGACGGCGACCCGGCGCAGCAGCCTGTCGAGCAGCTCGGGCAGCCACGGCTCGTCGCGGAAGAGCGCCAGCCGGGCGGCCCGCCCGACCGCCGCCGTCTCGGCCGCTCCGAACGCCTTGTCCGCCCGGTAGGGGAGCTCGCCCGCGTGGATCGCCGCCAGCCGGTCCGCGGCGGCCTCCAGCGTCGAGCGGGCGAGGTCCACGTATGCCGGCATCGCGGCCAGCCGCTCCCACGCGTCGGGCAGCTCCGGCGGCGACCCGTACGACCGGGGCCCGATCTCGGCCAGCAGCGCCCTGCCCGCCGGGTCGAGGCCCATGAGCAGGTCGAACTCGGCGGCGGCCAGCGGCTCCCGCCGTTCTTCCACGACCTCGGCCAGCTCGTCCATCCCGGCCAGAGCGGCTACGGCGAGGAACGCGTACGAGTGCTCGACCCGCTTCTCACGGGCCATGAACTCGACCAGGGTGCGCGCGGGCGCGGCGAGGGCCGCCGACGGCGCGCCGCCGGGGCAGCGCAGCAGCGCCGCCGCGGCCAGGCACAGGTCGGCCCACTTCCGGCGCTCCAAGCCGTCGACCAGAGCCTCGAACAGCGCCACGCACGCCTCGGGGGAGAAGGCCGGCTGCCGCTCCTTGGCCTGGTTCTCGACCGCGACCCGCATCGAGAAGGCCGGGCCGCCGCCGGTCACCCGGTAGGCGAGGGGCAGCAGGGCACCCAGGTCGGCCGCGCTCAGCAGGGCCGCGTCCGGCCACGGGGCGGGATAGCCGGCGCCGGGCTCGGTCAGATGGTGGTGGATCCGCTGCGCGGTGGGGGAGAGCTGCATGTGACAGGTCCTCTAGGTTTTGCGGCCGACGCCGCAGACCGCGTTGACCACCGCGGGCTGCGGCTGCGCCCCTGCCGGGGGCCGCCAGAGCGGCGTGGAGACCACGCCGGGGTCCACGAGGTCGAGCCCTTCGAAGAAGCCGGCGAGCCCCTCGGGGCTGCGCAGCGTGTAGGGGAAGGCGGCCCGCTCGTTGTAGGCGCTCACCGCCGCCACCAGCGAGGGGTTGGCGTCGACGCCGTCGGACAGCGCCAGGTGGCTGCCGGGCGGCAGCGCCGCGACGTACTGGCGGACGAGGCCGGCGGCCAGGCCGTCATCGGGGATCTGGCCGGCGATGCTGAGCATCATCAGGCCGATCGGCCGGGAGAAGTCCAGGGTCTCGGCCGCCGCCGCGAGGATGGTGCCGGGGTCGCGCACGTCGGCGTCGACGTAGCCGGTCCGGCCCTCCGGGGTGCCGGCCAGCAGGGCGCGGGCGTGCACGAGCACCAAGGGGTCGTTGTCGACGTAGACGACGCGGGCCTCGGGGGCCAGGCGCTGCGCCACCTCGTGGGTGTTGTCGGCGGTGGGCAGGCCCGAGCCGATGTCGAGGAACTGCCGGATGCCCGCCTCGGTGACGAGATAGGTCACCGCCCGCCGCAGGAACTCGCGCTGGAGCGTGGCCACCTGCGCGAAATCGGGGAAGGCGCGCAGCAGATTTTCCCCTGCCTCGCGGTCGACGTCGTAGTTGTCGGTCCCGCCGAGCAGGTAGTTCCAGACCCGGGCGGAATGCGGCTTGGTGCGGTCGATCCTGGGGTCGGCGTCCATTGCCGAAGCCTATACGATCTTCCCCATCATCCCCCGTTCGCGTTGGGAGCCGGAGCCATGGCTGACGAGACCCGCGGAGACCTCGCTGCGAAGATCGACTCGGGAGTGCCGCACGCGGCGCGCATCTGGAACTACTGGATGGGCGGCAAGGACCACTTCGAGGCCGACCGGGCCGCGGGCGACGCCGTCGCCGCGGTCTACCCCGAGATCGTCACCATGGCCAATCAGTCGCGGCGCTTCCTCATCCGCGCCGTCGGCCAGCTCGCGGCGGAGGCGGGCGTCCGGCAGTTCCTCGACATCGGCACCGGCCTGCCCACGATGCAGAACACCCACGAGATCGCCCAGGGGATCCACCCGGACGCGCGCATCGTCTACGTCGACAACGACCCGATGGTCCTCGTGCACGCCCGCGCCCTGCTGCGCAACACCACGCCCGAGGGCGTGACCACGTACATCGACGGCGACTACCACGAGCCCGAGCTGATCATCTCCGACGCCCGCAACGTGCTCGACTTCACCAAGCCGATCGGCGTGATGTTCATGGGCGTGCTCGGTTACGTGGAGGACTTCGACGTGCTGCTGTCCATCGTGCGCCGGGTGATGGACGCCGTCCCCTCCGGCAGCTACCTGGTGCTCTGGGACGGCTCCGACACCGGCGACGCCGTCAACGAGGGCAGCGCCAAGCTCGCCGAGAGCGGGGCCGTCCCCTATTACCTGCGCAGCCCGAAGCAGCTCGCCGAGTGCTTCGCCGGCCTGGAGCCGGTCGAGCCCGGGCTGGTGCCGATCGCGGACTGGCGGCCCGGCGACGACGCGGACGAGCCGATCGACGCGTACGGCGCGGTGGCCCGCAAGCCCTGAGCCCTGACGAGGATCGCGGCCGCGCGCGCCGGGCGCGAGCCCGTCACGTCGTGTCAGACTGCGAATATGGCCCACACCCATGACGCAGAGGACCCGGCGTGCGCGGTTGCCCACAGCGAGGCTCCCGCCGAGCCTGCCGGGCGGACGCTGGTCGCCGTCTTCGCCTCCCCGGTGGCGGACTGCCTGCTGAGGTTCGGGGCGGAGCTCGGCTTCCGCCCGATCCTCCTCGAACCCGACCCCGGGCGCGGCCTCCCGGGATTCACGGCGGTGACCGAGCTCGGCGGTTATCTCGACGCCACGGCCGACGTGGTGCTCACCGACCACCATCGCGAGGAGATCGGGCCGGTCCTCCGGGACGTGCTCAAGTTCCCCGTCCGGTGGGTCGGCATCATGGGCAGCGCCCGCCACACCGCGCCGCACGTACGGGCGCTGGCCGACCTCGGCGTGCCGCCTGACGAGATCGCCCGGGTGCACCGGCCCATCGGGCTCAACATCGGCTCGCGCACCCCGCCCGAGATCGCCGTCGCCACCCTGGCCGGCCTGATCGCCGACCGCAACGCCCGCCCGGGCGGCTTCGCCTTCTGACCGCCCGCCCGGGCCGGCTTCCGACCGCCCGCCCGGGTCAGCGCAGGTGGGCGGCCGACCAGCAGTCCGTCGCGCCCGGCTTGCCGCACCGCTTCAAGGCGTCGAGGGACTTGCTCAGGGGGGCCGTCCTGGCGTTGGCGGGGTCGTTGGACTCCTCGCGGGGGTCGGTGACGGTGTTGTAGTACTCGGGCTTCGGATCGCCCTTGTACTCGACGTAGAGCTCCCCGGCCGTGCGCACGGCCGAGTAGCTGGGCGGCCGGGAGTTGCCCCGCTTCATGGCGTCCGCGTCCGGGTCGGGCAGGCCCGGCGTGCGGGGGTTCGGCTTGACGTGCTCGATCAGCGCCGCGTCGCGCCAGCCGGTGACGTTCTGACCCTGGATGAGGGGCAGCAGGCTGCGGCCGTCGCGGCTGTCCCGCGTCGCGGGGGCGACGCCGGCCATGTCGAGGAAGGTCGCGAACAGGTCCACGTTCTGGGCGATGGCGTGGCTCACCAGGTCGCCGCGCGGCCCCGAGAGCGGGCGCCTGACCAGGAGCGGCACCCGTACGTCGTGGTCGTAGGCGGTGGACTTGCCGCGCACCAGGCGGTGCTGCCCCAGGTGGAAGCCGTTGTCGCTGGTGAACACGACGTACGTGTTCCGCTGCTCCTCCTGGGTCAGCGCGGACAGGACGCGCTGCACCACGTCGTCGATCGACTGCACCATGCGGATCCGGTTGCGGAAGTCCTCGCGGAGCTTGGCGACGAGCTTCGGGCCGATGGGCTTCCGCCGTACCCAGGAGGGCTTGTCGGCGGTGTCCTCGTTGAACGACGGCAGGGCGGTCACGTCGATGGAGTCGCAGTCGGGGCCGCCGCAGTCGCCGTGCGGGAACTCCCCGGCGGGGAAGCGGTCCTTCGGCCGGTCGCGGGGCGCGGGCGGGAAGCGCGGCTCGGTGTCACCGGGCTTGACGTCGACCCTGTTGTGCGGCGAGAAGGGCGAGACCTGGAGGAAGAACGGCTCGCCGGGGGCGTAGCGGCGGGAGCGCTCGATGAAGCCCACTGCGCGCTGCCCCAGCTCGTCGACCAGGTACGTGCCCTTGGAGGCGTCGATCGGCCGCCGGGCGCCCGCTTCCTCCTTGACGTAGCGGGTGAGCCGGTACCTGAACTCGTTGTAGCCGCCGCTCGCCGTCACGTGCCACTCGTCCCAGCCGGCCGGGACGTGGTAGCCGGGGCCCGCGGGATACTCGTTGATGTACTTGCCCAGGTAGCCCGTGCGGTAGCCGGCCTGGTGCAGGGAGACGGCGTACGTCCTGGCCTCGTGCTTCGCGAACGCGCCGTAGCCGCCGTGGTCGTAGCCCTGGTTGGTGCGCACGCCGGTGTTGTGCGGGAACTGGCCGGTGAACATGGTGGCGCGGGACGGGCAGCAGAGCGAGTCGGCCACGTAGTAGTCGGTGAACGTGGTGCCGTCGCGGCTCAGGCTCCGGACCGTGTCCATGTACTGGAGCAGCTCGGCGGACATGTCGTCGACGAGGAAGAAGATGATGTTCGGTCGCTTGGGCGGGGCGAGGGTGCCGGCGCCCGCCGGGGACGCGACGGTCAAGGCGAGGAGGAAGGCGAGCGCAACCGCCCAGCTTTTCCTGATATTTCCGGACATCGGGGTGAGCAGTCTCTTCGGCAGGGGACGGGAGGTTGGGGGTGCGATGCACGGTAATTCAGGACAAAGCACTCAACCAACTTCATATCACCCGCGAGAGTGTGCTCCGGAGCCGGGAGAAGGCGCCGGGATGGCTCCCGGCGCACCGCTGCCTAGTTCCAGATCCCCGGGACCTCGGCCGGGACCTTGTCCCCGAGCTGCTTCCGGTCGAGCACGTCACCCTCCAGAGGCAGGAGAACGGTGACCTCACGGCCCCAGTCCGCGTACCGGGTGCTCGACTCGACCGTGACGGAGCGGTCGTTCAAGGGGAGCACGGCCTTGGCGGACAGCCGCTCGACCAGGCCGTCACCGCCGAACCACAGGGTGTAGGTGATCTTGCCGCTCTTGGGGCGCATGCCGAAGCGCGAGGCGAAGGAGGGGGACACCGCCGCGAGCGCGGGGGCCTTGATGGAGCCCTTGACCACACCGTCGCGAGAGGACGTGCGGTGTGACAGGAGCGTCTTGAGCGTGGCGGGTTCCAGGATCTCCAGGACCAGGTTGCTCGGCGGCAGGTCGGCCGGCCCGTAGCGAACCCAGCCGGCGCCCTCGGGCAACGCGTTGGCGACCACCGGGCCGGAGACGTAGCTCACGTCCCGCGTGGAGATCATCCTGATCGGCCCTTGCTGCAGGGCCTCGAC
The DNA here is from genome assembly GCF_040605375.1 of Nonomuraea sp. NPDC005650. NCBI lineage: Bacteria > Bacillati > Actinomycetota > Actinomycetes > Streptosporangiales > Streptosporangiaceae > Nonomuraea > Nonomuraea sp. NPDC005650. Next base: position 37,052 of record NZ_JBEXCR010000017.1, on the reverse strand, counting down.
CTCCTCCGGCCTCGACTTCTTCACGCTGCGGAGGAGTTCCTTGCTGTACCGCAGGGTCTGGGCCACGTCGGACGCGGCCGCGCCGCGCCGGTCGAACCCGATCGTGCCCTCCAGCCCGGAGGTGACGACCAGGCTGCTCGTGTACGTCACCTTCGCCGTGGCCTGCACGTTGACGGCCCGGCCGGTGGCTAACTCGGCCTTGAGCTCCTTGACCGGGTCGATCTTGGGTGCCGCCTGCGCCGGCGTCGCGGCGAGCTGCGCCACGCCCGCGACCACGGCGACACCGATGATGGCTCGCTTCATGGGTTTCCTTGGGAACGGTCCGAAAAGTCGCGAACAATCTGGTGCATCGAAGATCATCAGTCAAGTCGAACCACGACATCCGGCATGTCATGGGTTGATCTCACGCCGTACGGGGGCGAGCATGGTCAGCGGCGGCCGACGACAGAGGAGGCGTGCCGGCGTGAACGACCAGAACGGGGACGCGCGCAAGATCCCGCGCCCGGCCGCATCCGGCTCCTGCCCGGTCCGGCGCGCCGACGACGGGACGTGGGAGGTCCGCGGCTACGCGCAGGCCCGCGCCGTGCTGCGCAGCGACGACACCGTACAGGCAGGGCTGGGCATCGAGACCGTGGAGAAGCTGCCCGCCAAGGTCCGGCGGCCCGTCCTCTACCGCGACGGGCCCGAGCACCGCGAGGACCGGCGCCAGACCGCGCGGTTCTTCACGCCCCGCAGGGTGGACGAGCGGTATCGCGACCTGATGGCGCGCGTCGCCGACAGCCGGCTCGCGACGTTGCGGGCGGCGGGGGAGGCGCAGCTGTCGGAGCTGAGCTTCGGCATGGCGATCGAGGTGGCGAGCGCGATCATCGGCCTCACCTCCAGCAGGCCCGGGATCCGCGGCCGGTTGGAGCGGTTCTTCCCCGAGAAGTTCGGCCGGCCGGGCCTGACCAGCCCGAGCGGCGTCTACTGGATGATCAGGCAGAACGTGAACTGGCTGCGCGTCTACCTGGCCGACGTGCGCCCGGCGATCCGCGCCCACCGCCGCGAGCCGCGCGACGACCTCATCTCGCACCTGATCTCCGAGGGGTGCACGGACGCCGAGATCCTCGGCGAGTGCCTGACCTTCGCCGCGGCCGGCATGGTGACCACGCGCGAGTTCATCTGCGTCGCGGCCTGGCACCTGTTCACCGATGAGGCGCTGCTGGAGCGCTACCGCGCGGCGGACGAGCCCGGACGCCTCGCCGTCCTGCACGAGATCCTGCGGCTCGAACCCGTGGTCGGGCGCCTGCGCCGGCGCACCACGGCCGCCCTCGCCCTGGCCGGCCCCGACGGACCGGTCACGGTGCCGGCGGGCGCGGTGATCGAGGTGCTCGTCGACGCCGCGAACACCGATCCCTCGGCCGTGGGCTCGGGCCCGCTGTCGGTCTGCCCCGGCCGCGACATCGACGGGGGCACGGGCGCCGCTGCGCTGTCCTTCGGCGACGGCCCGCACCGCTGCCCGGGGGCGGGTATCGCCATCCTGGAGACCGACGTCTTCCTCAGCCGCCTGTTCGCCATGGACGGGGTGCGGATGGCGTCGGCGCCGCGCGTGAGCTTCAACAACGACATCGGCGGCTACGAGATCCGCGGCCTGGTGGTCAGCGTGGGTGAGTGACCCGGCGGCCTGCACGCCTCGACCTGGCGGTCATCGCCGGCAAGCGGCGAGGCGGGCGTCACGTCCCGGCCAGGTGGCCGGCGCAGGGGAGCGGCGGGGCGGGTGTCACGCCTTGGCCAGGTGGCGGCGGCCTGCTTGACCATGCCGCGGGCCGATGATCCCGCGACCGCCACCCCGCCACGGCCGCGGGTCCCCGGCCACCATGACCAGCTCGGCGAGCACGTCCAAGCGAAACAGCACGTCCTGACCGGCCCACCCATGCGCACCGTGGCGAGAAGCCGTGCCGGCGCAGGGGTCAGGAGGAGGCGGCGGTGGTGCGCACCGCGGTGACCATCACCGTGGCGTACCGCATCCTGAAGGCGCCCCCCAACGCATCGACTGCGGCGCCGACGCCCGTGAGCACCTCCTGCAGCGTGGCCGCCGGGAGCCGGGTGTGGACGCCGGTGGTGGGCAGCAGGTCCAGCCACTCGTCGCGGGTGTAGGGCCGCTCCCAGTCGAGCCGCCACTGCTCCACCTCGCCGAACGCGCCCGCCGTGCGGATGCCGTCGGCGGCCTTGGCGCGCAGCGACGCGTACGCGTCGGAGTCGGCCAGCGCGCGCTGATAGATCGGCGCGTCGGGCATGACCCTGCGGTAGACGGCGGCGATGGCTTCACCGAGCTCGGGCGGGGGCTGGAACGTGTTCCAGAACACGGCCATCCGCCCGCCGGGACGCAGCACCTGCGCCGCCTTGGTCGCGCCGGCGACCGGGTCGACCCAGTGCCAGGCCTGGCCGGCGATGACGGTGTCGAAGTCCCGGCCGGCAGGGTCCCAGTCCTCGAACCTCGCCACCTCCACCTCAAGCCCGCCGTTCCGCGCGAAGTCGGCCATCCGCTCGTCGGGATCGACCCCGAGCACCCGGCAGCCGGCCGCCTGGAACTGCCGGGCCTCGATGCCGGTGCCGCAACCGACGTCGAGCACGTCGGGCCCGGGGCTGCCGGCCACGACGCGGGTCACCATGGCGTCGGGGTAGTGGGGCCGGGTCCGGTCATAGCGTTCGGCGTCCACGCCGAACGATTCCGCCATCTGCCGAGCTTGATGGGGTTCGGGTACGGGAAGTGAGTCTCCCGGCTGCGCTATAGTGGGCATGCGCCCACTATGAATGGGCAAGCGCCCACTCGTCAACCTGGCGAGGCCGAACGACGGAAGGCGGGATGCGTGGTGCCGACTGGGGTGGCCCTCCGCGACGTGCGTGAGCAGCTGTTCGACGCCGCCGAACGGATCCTGCTGCGGGACGGGCCGAGCGCGCTGACCAGCCGGGCGGTCACCACGGAGGCCGGCTGCGCCAAGGGCGTCCTGCACCGGCACTTCGACGACTTCGACGCCTTCCTCGCCGAGTTCGTGCTCGATCGCGTCGACCGGATGGACGCCCAGGCCGCCGCCCTGCGCGAGTCCGCCGGCACCGGCACCGTCGCCGGCAACCTCGTCGACGCGCTGACGGCCGTCTTCGGGTCGGTCGCCGTGGCGATCGTCCCCCTCATCACCTTCCGGGACGAACTACGCGCCCGGCTCCGCCAGTCCTGGCCGGCCGGAGTCCCGGTCCTTACGGAGGCCTGCGTCATGATCGCCGTCTATCTGGCGGAGGAGCGGGACCTTGGACGCATCGCGGCGGACGCCGACGTCGACACACTCGCCCCGACCTTGATCGGCGCCGGGCACCTGCTGTTCGCCGACCGGACGGGCACTCCGCCGGATCGCGACGCCGTCCGCAGGATGGTGACCACGGTCATCGCCGGCGCGGTGCCATAGGGAGCGCCGACGGCCAGCTCATCGCCCCGGCTCATGGCCCCCGCCGATGGATCGCCCGCCGCCGTCCGGCGCTCGCAGCCGGGCCTGCCGGTTGAGGTGGCGGCTCGGGTTGCCGTGACGAGGCGCCAGCCACTCAGGGTGCTGGGATGAGGCGCCAGTGGCCCGGGTCGCCGTGGTGAGGTGCCAGTAGCTCGTCTGTCGTGACGAACTGCACCGCCGAAGCCCGAGCCCCGGCCAGCGTCGGCGGTGGCCGATGTCTCAGCCTGGCGCCTTGCGGCTGAGGTTCTCCCAGGTGCGGTACTCGGCGGTGCGGGCCTCCTCCATCTGCAGCACGATGTCGTAGGAGGCGCTGCCGACGATCAGGCGCACGGGTGGGTTCGGCAGGTTGACCAGCTCCATGATGGCCGGTGCGGCGGTGCTCGGGTCGGGCCCCGCGTCGTCGCCCCAGAGCTCGGTCAGCTTGGCGCGCAGCGGCTCGTAGACCGGGTTCGGCTCCGTGGCCGTGGTGCCGGTCGTGAAGAGCCCGGTGTCGTAGCCGCCCATCTGCAGGATGGTGACCTTGATACCGAACGGCTCCACCTCCATGGCCAGGGCCTCGCTGGCCGAGTTGAGCGCCGACTTGCCCGCCGCGTACAGGCCGACCGACGCGAACCCGCCGCTCGCGCCCATCGAGGTGACCTGCAGGATGTGGCCGGAGCCCTGCTCGCGCAGGTGCGGGACGACAGCCTGGGCCACCCAGATCGCGCCGAAGAAGTTGACGTCGAAATGGGCCCGGATCTGCTCCTCCGTGGCCTCCTCCACCATGCCGAACAGCAGCCCGCCGGCGTTGTTGACCACGATGTCCAGCCGTCCGAACGCGGCCACCGCCCGATCCACGCCCTCACGGACGGCGGCGCGGTCGGACACGTCGAGCGGCATCCGTACGAAAGTGTCGGGATATTTCTGGCACAGGTCGGACAGCGGCTCCACATTGCGCGCGCCGGCCACGACCCGCTCGCCCGCGGCCAGCGCCGCCTCGGCGAACGCCCTGCCCAGGCCCCGGGACGCACCGGTGATGAACCATACGCGGGTCATGAAAACCTCCTCATGAACGAGACGAGACGTAGCGTCTCGCGATGTCCGGAACTCTAAGCGGACTCCCGGGAGGAGTCAAGACGGACCGTCTCGTCTCGTTCGGGTGCTACGCTGAACCGCATGTCCAAGCGACCCGACCCGGCCCGCCGCAGTGAGCGCTCGCGGCAGGCCGTCCTCGACGCGGCCCGCGAGCTGGTCTCCGAAATGGGATACGCCAAGGTCTCGATCGAGGCCATCGCCGCCCGTGCGGGCGTGGGCAAGCAGACGATCTACCGCTGGTGGCGCTCCAAGGGAGCCGTGATCTTCGACGCCTTCCTCGCCCTCAGTCAGGTCGACGACGCCATCACGTTGCCCGACACGGGCGACATCGAGGCCGATCTGAAGCTGGTGATGCGGGCGACGGTGGCGGAGTTCGCCGATCCGGATTTCGAGGCGCCGATCAGGGCGCTCAACATGGAGATCGTCAACGATCCCGACCTCGCCGCCCAGTATCGCGAGAAGCTCGCGGCCCCGGTCGACGAGGCCAAGAAGGTCCGGCTGCGCAGCGCGCAGCGCGCCGGTCAGATCGCCGCCGACGCCGATCTCGACCTGGCGCTGGAGCTCCTGTACGCCCCCCTGTTCCAGCGCTGGCTGCACCGCTCGGGTCCACTCACGCCCGAGTACGCCGACGCCCTCGTCGACCTCATGCTCAAGGCCCTGCGCCCCGACTGAACTCACCCCCGGACTGTCGTAACTATACCTTCTAGAAGGTATAGTTACTGGCATGCGACCGAGCCAGAGGAACCAGATCCTGGATGCCGCGATCCGTGTGACGGAGCGCGACGGCATCACCGGCCTGACGCTGGAGTCGGCGGCCGAGGAGGCCGGAGTGACCAAGGGCGGGCTCATGTACCACTTCCGCACGCGCGACGAGTTGCTGGTGGCGATCCAGAGGCATCTGACCGACGCCTGGGAGGACCACCTCACCGCCGAGCTGGGCAAGCCGCTGGCGGAGGCGTCGCCGCACGAGGCCGTCGAGGCCTACATACGGGTGGGCATGCACGGTTCGGCGAGCAAGGCGGACCTGGCGTTCATGGTCGAGTCGGCCACCAAGCCGGAGCTGGCCGAGGTATGGGACGACCTCATCGGCCGCTGGGCCCCGCCGCCCGCTTCGACCGAGCCTCGCGACATCGACCTGTTGCTGGCCCGGCTGGCCGTCGACGGGCTGTGGCTGGGGGAGGCCACGGGCGGGATCCCGTTGCCCGAGCCGGTCAGGAAGGCCCTTCAGGACCGGCTGCTCGCGCTGGTCGAGGCCGACGCCGGCTGAGGAACCTCCCCGAGTAGCCCCCGTACCTGCCCAGCCACCCCGGCGACCGGGACCACTCCGGTCACCGGGGCCGGCCGCGTGACCCCGCACCGCCACCTCGCCGCCCGCGCCCGGCCGAGCCGTGAGGCCCCGCGCGGTGGGCTGGCCCCTCGCCGCCGCGTCCTCGCCATCCGCGACGGACCTATCGCCGCACCGGCTCCGCCGCGAAGCGTCCGCCACTCATGACAAACCGATGGCCGCATCGGTCCCGCCGCGAAGCCCGAAACCCCCGTGACGGACCGGCCGCCTCGCCGCGAGCCCGGTGCGTGCTCAGCCTGCCCATTGACCCCCATTTCCAGGGAGGACCCCATGACGAACACGATGACCGAGCTGAACCCCAGACGCTGGGCGGCGCTGGCCGTCCTGTCGGCGAGCCTGTTGCTGATCACGATGGACATGACCATCCTCAACGTGGCGCTGCCGCAGATCTCGGCCGACCTGCGCCCGGGCGCGGTGGAGCTGCTGTGGATGATCGACATCTACTCCCTGGTCGTGGCGGGCCTGCTGGTGGCCGTCAGCGCGCTCGGCGACCGCTGGGGGCGCAAGCGCATGCTCGTCTCCGGCTTCACCCTGTTCGGCCTGGCCTCCGTCGCCGTGCTGTGGGCCGACAGCCCGGCCGAGGTGATCGCGGTACGGGCGCTGCTCGGCGTCGGCGGTGCGATGATCATGCCGTCCACCCTGTCGATGATCCGCAACCTGTTCACCGACGCCCGCGAGCGGGCCACTGCGCTGGGCGTCTGGGCGGCCATGGCGGCGGTGGGCGGCGCGCTCGGCCCGATCGTGGGCGGGCTGCTGCTGGAGGTCTTCAGCTGGCACGCCGCGTTCCTGGTGAACGTACCGATCATGGTCGTCGCCGTCGTCACCGGGCTGTTGCTGCTGCCCGAGTCCCGCAACCCCGACCCGGGCCGCTGGGACGCCCTGGGCACGGCGCTGTCGATGGTCGGCATGATCGCCCTGGTCTACGCCATCAAGCACCTGGCCACCGAGGGCCTGGACGTCTGGACCGCCCTCACGGCCGTCCTGGCCGCCGTCACCTTGACCTGGTTCGTACGGCGGTGCCTGCGCCGCCCCGACCCCCTCCTGGAGATCCGGCTCTTCCGCGGCGGCGCCTTCACCTCCGGCACCGTGGCCGCCTTCACCACCTCGATCGCCATGGCCGGCATGATGCTGCTCATGGTCCAGTGGGCGCAGCTCGTCCAGGGCTACTCGCCGCTGCAGACCGGCCTGGCCATGCTGCCCATGGCGGTCGGCTCCGCCGTGCTCTCGCCGCTGGCGCCGGCCCTGGCCGTCCGGATCGGCGCGCGTACGGTGCTGGCCGGCGGGCTGGCGATCGGCGCGCTCGGCTTCGCGGTGCTGTGGATCGCCCCGACGACCTACCTGTGGGTGGCCGTGTCGATCCTGCTGATCGGAGCGGGCATGGGCTCGCTCGCCATCGCCTCCGCCGTGATCATGTCGGGCGCCCCGGCGGAGAAGGCGGGCAGCGCGGCCGCGATCGAGGAGACCTCCTACGAGATCGGCGGCACCTTCGGCGTCGCGGTGCTGGGCAGCCTGGCCGCCGCCCTCTACAGGGCCGAGCTCCCCGAGAACGCCACCGACGCGGTCCGCGAGTCGCTCGGCGGCGCGCTGGCCGCCGCCCGCGCGCTCGGCTCCTCCGACCTGGCCGCCCAGGCCACGCTCGCCTTCACCGAGTCGCTGCGGACGACCAGCCTGTACGGGGCGGTGCTCATGCTGCTGGCGGCGGCGGCCGTCTGGTGGCGCACCCCCGCCCGGCTGGACCTGGCCGCGGCGCAGCACTGAGCGCCCCGGGCAACGAAGACGTCGACCCCGATGATCACGTTCCGCTTCCATGAGTGCACGTTGAGTAGGCCATACTCATGCGCCCCGCGAGGCCGTCCCTGACGCTGGTCAGCGAAGGGTCTTCGAACGAGGGAGTGGTGTTCAGTGCTGATCGTCACCTTCGCCGGCCGGGCCGCGATCCCCGGTCCCGCCGCCGGCACCGGTTACAGCATCTGGTCCTACCGGGTGGACACGAACAATCCGGGGCCGGGCGGTCAAGGGGATCTCACGCCGGGTCAGCGCATCGCCATCGGCTTCCCGCGCGGGGTGGACGTGCGCGGCCCCGAGCAGTACCCGGGCGTCCCGCAGCTCGACGGCATCTTCGTGCTGCGGGACACCACGGCCAGCCGCGTGTACGCGGGCCGGCAGATCAGCTCGCCGGGGCCCCAGACGATCTCGTTCGTCGCGCCGTCGGTCGAGTCCTCGTACGAGGTGCTCGTGGCCAAGGCGCCGCAGGGGCAGACGCTCGACTCGGTGCCGTTCCTGGCCGGGGCGGGCACCACGGCGCAGCCCCTCCAGGTCATGACCGCGCCCATGGCCGGCGCGCCGATCTTCAACGGGCGGCCGCCCGGCGACTTCACCGGCACCCTGCCGTACGCGAGCGAGCTGTTCGGCGTCTACCAGCCGCTGGCGGGCTGGTTCGGCCAGAACGGCTCCCTGCGGGCCATGCGGGCGGTCGCCGACGAGCGGCTGGTCGGCCTCGGCGGTGGCGCGTTCGCCGGGGAAGCCGCCCGCGCGCTGGAGCACGAGGGGCTGGCGGCGCTCGCCGAGCGGTTCGACGCGCTCGCGCAGGGCGTGTTGTCGCCGGTCGGGCTGGTCAACCTGTTCAGGGAGTACTTCTTCGAGTTCGACACCTTCCTGGGCGGCCCCGTCGGCCACCTGTGGATCAGCCCCGGCGGCATGGTCGAGGTGGTCGAGAGCAGCACCCGCCGCACGCTGGTCGAGCGGACCGCCGAGCAGTCGGAGGAGACCTCGCGCAAGGTCGAGGAGAGCCTGACCGACCAGGACGACCTCGCCGACGGCGTAAAGGAGGACAACGCCAACGACACCAACCTCGGCGTCACCGCCAGCGGCGGCGTCAACACCGGCGTCTACCACGCGGACGCCAGCGCCAGCTTCGCGCTGCAGACCACGGTCAAGCGCTCGTCGGAGCAGACGCACAAGCACACCCGCACGCAGAGCTCCAAGACCACCAGCGAGATCAAGCGGAACTTCAAGACGACGTTCAAGACGGTCACCGAGACCACCGACACCTCCAGCCGCCGCTACGTCGTGCAGAACACCACGGACGACCTGGTCAACTACGAGCTGCGGCGCAAGATGCGCAAGGTCGGCGTCCAGGTGCAGCACATCGGCGCGCGGCTGAGCTGGCAGGTCTACCTCGACGCACCCGGGCGCGAGCTCGGTCTCGGCGAGCTGGTGCACGTGGTCACCGCACCCGACCTGACCGCGGTGCCCAAGCCCGACATCCAGCCCTATCCGGCCGAGCAGCAGGTCACCTACCACCTCGCCGTGCCGTTCGTGCTCTACCAGGGCGCCGACGACGAGGCGGAGAACACCTACCAGACCTCCAACGAGAACATCAACCACGGCATCTTCCGCCCCGACGTGGGCGCGAACGACATCATCGAGTTCCGGTTCGACTTCCCGCTGCCGCCCCCGCCGCCGGGGACCACGCTCAAGAAGATCGGCATGCTCGACTTCCACGGCGCGCAGGTCAGGTTCACCACGGACGCCGCCGACCTCGGCGCCAACCCCGACTCCGCGACCAACACGCTGAAGGTCCGGCTCACCTACGCCAACTTCGAGGGCCGCAAGTTCATGCCGTTCGACGCGATCATGGTCTACGAGCCGACGCCCGAGGCCAAGCACGCCGTGGACGTCCTCAACGACGCCGCCAGGACCGCCTACGACCGCCGGGTGGCCGCGCTCCAGCACGAGGCGTACGGGAACGCCGTGCGCGACCGGCTGCGGCTGGTCAGCGGCCTGCGCCCGCGGTCCTCGGAGGACCTGCGCGACGAGGAGCGCCAGACCGTCTACGCCCACCTCATCCGCCGGCTGCGGCTCTTCGACGACGACCACCTCGGCTCCGAGCTGATCCGGCAGATCTTCGACGTGGACGAGATGCTGTACTTCGTCGCCCCCGACTTCTGGCGGCCGATCGACGTGCCCCCGCCGAGCCAGGGCAGCGTCGGCAAGTACCCCGTCCCGCCGGCGCCCTGGGACCTGCAGGATCCCGGCGTGCTCGGCGGGCAGACCGTGCTCACCTGGTACGCCCACACCGACGCGAGCAACGCGCTCGACGAGCAGCTGCACACCGTGCCGGAATGGCGGGTCAACTACCTGGTCACCGAGGAGACCCAGCCCGCCCCGCTGGGCAGCTCGCTCGGCTGGCTGATCCAGGAGGACGGCGACGAGCGGCGCAACGAGTTCCTCAACGCCGCCTGGGCCAAGGCGGTCCTGCCGATCCGGCCGGGGCACGAGGTGGAGGCGCTCAGGTGGCTGGCCCAGGCGAACGTCGAGGGCGAGGCCGGGCTCGGTCTGCCGTACCCGATGCAGCCGGGCGACCCGCCCGCCTACCAGGGCAAGACGGTGGGCCAGGTCCTCGACCTGCTCGCGGCCGAGCTCCAGGCGGCCAACACCGACATCACCAAGACGCTGGCCACGGAGGAGGTCTTCGAGACCGGGTTCGACCCGCTGGAGGGCGGGTTCCGGCCGGCCGCGCCGTACCAGGTGTTCGACCAGTGGGTGGAGGTCCTGCCGACCGACCAGGTGGTGGCGGTGCAGGTCCGGTACGACCCCAAGACCGGGCAGCAGCTCTGACATGGCCTTCACGACGACAGTCAGGTGGCGGCGGCCCGGCGAGGCCGCCCACCCCCTGCTCAAAGGCGCGGTGCAGGTCGAGCTGCGGGCGCTCGACGCCACCCAGTCGGCGCGCTGGGCCGATCCGTCGGCGGGGCAGGCGTGCCCGCCGGCGGGGGCGCCGGGCGAGGTGTCGGCCGCCTTCACCGTCCCCGACACGGCGGCGGCGCTGCGGCTGAGCCTCACCGTGCGGCTGCGGGCCGCGGGCCAGGACGAGGAGGCGCTGTCGGTGGTTCAGCGGCTGACCGTGGCCAGGCCGGGGGTGCTCGTGCCCGACGCCTACCGGCTCGACCGCTTCGCCACGCACCTCAGGCGGCGCGGCGGAGGCGGCGAGGTGCTCCAGGACGTTCCGAGCGCGCAGCCGACCGGCATGGCGCGGTCCTTCTTCGGCCGCCATCCGCTGCTGCGCATGGCGGCAGGGGACACCCCCGAGATCGACACCGAGTTCCTGGACGTCACCAACCTGTGGTGGGCGCTGCACTTCCGGGTGTGCCGGAACAACCACGAGGACGGCTTCAACCCCTGGTACCTGGAGCCGACCTGCAACGACCGGCCGGAGCGGCTGCGGGTGCTGCTGAACACCCGCGTCACGCCCATGCTGTGGTTCGCGAGCCTGCCGCCCGTGCGGGAGCTGCCCAGCGAGACCTCGGTGGGCGGGTACCTGTTCCTGCGGCCCGTCGGCAGCGCCTACGCCTACCCCGCCACCTGGCCCGACGTGCTCGCCGCGCCGGCGCACGCCACCACCGGCCTGCGCAACCTGTGCCGGTACGTGCTCCAGGGCCACACCAGGACCGGCAAGGCCAAGATCACCGGGGTGCCGGACTGGCACCAGCTCATCGACCACAGCTTCGACGCCGACCACCCGCTTAACGCCTACTCGTTCCTGCCGTGCGGCATGGAGTACGCCCTGGACAGGACCGCGCCCAAGCTCGTGTCCGAGACGCGCTCCCTGCGGGTGCTGCTGCTGCCGGTGCCGGAGAAGAACAGCCCCGGCTACGGCTACGGCGGCATCGTCGGGCCGGGCAACACCGCGCGCCTGGCGGCCGCGATCCGGCTGCTGTGGACCAGGGGAGGGTTCGGCGGGCACGGTCAGCAGCTGCTGGAGCAGGGCGAGATCGCTCCGCCGCAACCGCCCCAGCCCGGGGCCGAGCCACCCGCGACGGGGACGCTGCGGGTGGCCCAGGACACGTGGGTGGGCGCGTACAGCAGCGGTGGCCACGGGCTGTGGGAGCTGCTGAACGATCCGGGCAACCGCACGGGCGTGGCCCGGGCGCTGGTCTTCGACACCGTGGGCTTCACCGACCCCGGTCAGGACCGCCTGCTGGCCACCGCCAAGGCCCGCGCCGCGGCGCGCCGCCCGGGGCTGCAGGCGCGCATCGTGTGGAGTCCGTACGCGATGGGTCACCAGCCGCCGGCCGCCTTCCTCGCAGCCCTGCGCGGGCTCGGCGGCCAGCCGGTCGTCTGGCCCAAGGCGGGCCCGAGCTACTTCGGCGCCCCGCCCAACCCGGCCAACCCCTGGGCCGAATACGTCTTCGCCGACGCCAAGCCGTGGACGGCCGCCAAGTTCCCGGCCGGGCAGCTGAGCGGGTGGTGGCACCAGTTCGCGGTCTTCGCGGGCGAGGAGATCCACGGCGACCCCCGGGATCCCGCCTCGATCAGCTTCATGGAGGCCACGATGGCACCCTGACCGTTCGAGGAGAGCCCCGGGTGCGGGTCGTGGCCGGCCGAGTCGCCCGTGAGACCGACCGGTAGATTGCGCGCATGTCCTCCACCCCGCGCCCGGACGACCGGGTCGCTTCCGCGTTCCGGTTCGCCACCGAGCTGGTCGCCTGGGTCGCCACCCCATGGGCCCTGGCCACGCACTCCGTCCCGCTGGCCGTGCTGTCGGTGGTGGTGCTGATCGGCCTGCCCACGCTGTTCTCCACCCCGGGCGACAAGCGGAACGTGATCGTCGCGGTGCCGGGTGCGGTGACGATCGCGCTGGTCCTGCTGCAGCTCGTGGCCGCGGTGGCGGCGTCGTGGGCCGCCTGGCCGGTGTTCGCCGCCGTGGCGGTGTCGGTGCTGGCCGTGGTCACCGCGGTGCTGGAGCTGCCGCGCTGGCGGTGGCTGCTCACCTCCACCTGAGCGAGCGGGCCGCCCGGGCGATGGGAACGCGTTGAGCGGCCTACCCGGCCGGCGGTGCGAACGCCTCGTGGAGCTCGGAGATCGAGGCCATCTCGGCGACGAACCCGAACCGGCCCGCCCGCATCTGCCGCGCCCCGTCCAGGAATGACCGCAGGGCGAGCCGGGAGAGCGCGCCGCCGATGCTCACCCGGCGCACGCCGACCTCGGCGAGCTGCTCCAGCGTGATCGAGGGGTCGGCGAAGCCCATCACCACGTTGACCGGCCTGCCGACGGAGGAGACGACCGCGCGCATCTGGTCGAGCGTGCGCAGCCCCGGCGCGTACAGGACGTCGGCGCCCGCCGCCTCGAACGCCTGCAGGCGCCTGATCGTGTCGTCGAGGCCGGCGACGCCGTACAGGAGGTTCTCGGCCCTGGCGGTCAGGACGAGCGGGACGGGCAGCCCGCGGGCGACCTCGACGGCCGCGTGGATCCGCTCGACGGCGAGCCCGAAGTCGTAGATCGGCGCGCCGGGGTCGCCGGACGCGTCCTCGATGGACGCCCCGACCGCGCCGCACGCGCAGGCGTCGGCGATCATCCTGGCCGCCTCGGCGGGCTCGTCGGCGTAGCCGTTCTCGAGGTCGGCGTTGACGGGCAGGGACGTCGCCTCGCTGATGACGCGGCAGTTGTCGAGGACGTCCTGCCGCCCGGCCCGGGTGCGGCCGAGCACGTTGGCCACGCCGAGGCTCGTGGTGGCGACGGCCTCGAATCCGAGGCCGGCCAGCAGCCGCGCCGTCCCGGCGTCCCACGGGTTGGGCAGCAGGAAGGGCTCGGGTCGCTCGTGCAGAGCCCGGAAACGGGTGGCCTTGGCCGGCTGATCGGTCATGAGCTCACTGTCGTCGCCGCCCTGTTGATCCGTCAAATGCATAGATCTGACCTTTTACATCAGGAATACTGATGGGTTGTGACAGTGGAAGAACTTGAGACGTTCGTGTGCATCGCGCGGCTGGGCGGGTTCACGGAGGCGTCGAGACGGCTCGACCGGTCGCAGCCTGCGATCAGCCGCCGGATCAAGGAGCTGGAGCGGTCGCTGGGCGCGGCGCTGTTCGAGCGGGCCGGCCGCCGGGTGGTGCTCACCGAGGCCGGACGCGCGCTCCTGCCGTACGCCGAGGCCGCCCTCGCCGCGATCCGCGACGGCGAGCGGGCCGTACGGGACCTGTCGCGCGAGCCCGCCGAGGCGCGGGTCCTCAGCCTGGCCATCGTCGGCACCCTGGCCGACTCGCACCTCGTCCGGGCGCTGCGCGCGTTCGAGGCGGAGTTCCCCGAGGCCGCGGTCGACCTGCGCACCGCGACCAGCCGCGAGGTCAGCGCGCTGGTGCGCGGCGGCGAGGCGTCACTGGGCCTGCGTTACTTCCCCGACGCCGACCCCAAGCTGGAGTCGATCCCGCTCGGCGTGGAGAGGCTCCTGGTCGTGGTGCCCGCCTCGCACCCGGTCACCGCCCGCAGCCTGCCCGACCTGCGGGCCCTGCGGGGGGAGCGGTGGCTCGGCTTCCCGCCCGAGCGGGGTCAGTCCGACTCCTTCGGCCACCTTCTCGAACGCCTGCTGGCCGAGTCAGGCCCGCCGGACCCCGCGATCACCAGGGTCGACAGCCTGACCGCGCAGCGCAGGCTGGTCGAGGCCGGGCTGGGCGTCGCCCTCATGCCCGTCAGCAGCGTCCGGGAGGAGCTGCGCATCGGCAGCCTGCGGGCGATCGAGGTGGACGACCTCGACGCGGGCCTGCCCGTGGTCGCCGTCCGCAGGAGGCGCGGCTACCGGAGCCGGCTGGCGGCGGCCTTCCTGGACACCCTCAAGGACCACCTGCCTGAGCTGCTCGGCTGACGCGAGTGCATGATCATCCGAGTTTCGATGGAACCGCCGGGCGGGCAAGCGCTGTCCAAGCTATGGGCGACGCCCACGCGGGCGCCTCACAGAGCGCCTGGACGGCGCCGCGGATGGCCCTTCCCGTCCGCGGACGCGTGCTGGACGTCGCCCCCGCCAAGCCCCGTCACCTCAGCTTCCCGTCGAGCACCCGCTCCAGGAACGCGTCCAGGTTGGCGGCGGCACGCGCGACCCGCTCCGCCACGGTGAGCGACTCGAACCGGGTGCCCAGCTCCGTCTGCTTCCTGTCGCGGACGTAGAGGGAGCAGGCCAGGTCCGCGCACATGTAGGCGCCGACCGTGTTGCCCTGGCGGCCCGCCGCCCCGACCCTGGGCGCGGTGAACAGCGCCACGCCGGTGCCCGAGTGCGGCGTCAGGCAGACCGAGCACAGCGTGGACTTCGTGAAGCTCCTGCGCACCTCCTGCGCCAGGCGCAGCGCCACGCCGACCGGCTCGCCGCCGCGCTCGGCCACCAGGTACGCCCGCTCGGGCGCCCCCGGATCGCGCCAGCCCAGGAAGTCGAGGTCGGACCAGGGGGACCCGGACAGGCCGCCCGGCAGGCCGAGCCGGCGGGCCTCGCCCTTGGAGCAGTTGACGAAGGACGTGCGGATGTCGTTCTCAGTGAGGGGATTCACGATCGTTTCCTTGGGGGTTGCTCGGCCAATGCCTCAGCGCGACGTCGAGCACGTCGAGGATCTTCGTCCAGGTGTCCTGGAGGTCGCGCGGATGGTTGAACCCGCTGCTCGCCTCCAGGCTGAAGAACCCCTGGTACGTGCTGCGCAGCAGGCGGATGGCGTCGGTCAGGTCCGGCTCGGGCAGCCCGTACGCGCTCAGGTGCGCGTACGTGATGGACATGATGCGCAGATGCCCCGCGGACTCGGCCACCACGGCCGGGTCCAGGGGCAGCTGGGTCGCCTGATAGCGGCCGGGACGGGTGCGCGCGAACTCGCGCCAGGCACTGGCGAACCCGGCCAGCGACTCCTTGCCCGCCCGCCCCGACGTCGCGTCCGCGAGCCGGTCGGCCAGCTCGCGCGCGGCCACGATCGCCACGCGGACCCGCAGGTCCTTGAGGTTCTTGACGTGCGAGTACAGGCTCGCGTCCGCGACCCCGAACCTGCGTGCCAGCGCGGACACGGTGATGCTGTCGAACCCGACCTCGTCGGCCAGATCCGCGGCCGCCTCGGTCACTCGATCCGCCGTCAGCCCGGCACGCGCCATGGCCACCTCCCTAACCTAAGCCACCTAGTGGTTATCCTAGGAGTCCTAGGCTAGCAGGCTCGGCCGTACGCGGACGCGGCGCTAGCCTGTCGGATCATCGATTTTGATCTTGTCTCCTGTGTCGGAGATGAAGATGACCAGCAGCTTCGCCCGTTCCGTCTGGCTGGTGTTCTCCGAGAGCACATGATGGGAGCCCGGCGGCTCGACGAAGCTCTCTCCCCGGCGGTAGGTGCGCACCGGCTGGCCGCTGAGCCGACTGCGCAGGGTGCCTTCGAGCACGTAGACGTAAAGGAAGGCATCGCCGTGCCGATGCGGCACCGCGCGTGCGCCGGGCGGGAAGTCTGCGATCGCCGAGGTGAACGTCTTGCCCTTGACGTTCGGAAGCGCTTGTTCGTACAGAATCGTCAGCGTCTCGGTCGGTGGCCGCGAGGTCGCGGCGGTAACCGGCACCTCGGCGGCGACCGGCACCGTGCCGGTCGCACGCTCCGTCGCGGGAGCGCACGCGGCCGCCGCGGCCACGAGGCCGGCGGCCAGGAGGCCACCGGCGAACCGTCCTCGGAGCATGACGACTCTCCCATCCTGCGTGGATCTTCGAGGCGGACCGGGGCGATCGCGAGACTCCCGGCTTCCGGCCCCAAGGGCTCGCCGCACCACCGGACACAGCCGAAGCGCTTACCTCGGAGCGGACTTGCTCGAGCACACTGCCCGGGCAACCCGACGCCTACCGAGGGCGAGTTCAAGCCTTGGTGATGGTGTGTTCAGACGCAGGTCGAGCCGCCCGGCGAGTTCGTGCGCGGACCGTCGGACGCGGCCCGCTATTCGCCTTCCGTGACCCGGATGATCGTCTTGCCGGGGGGCCGCTGGGCCGCCGCGAGCGCCGAGGGCGCCTCGGAGAGCGTCCGCACGGCCCCGACGATCGGGCGGAGCCGCCCGTCCCGGAGCCGCCGGGCCAGGTCCGCGAGCCGGGCGCGATCGGGCTCGACGACGAAGAAGATCGCCCGTCCGTCCCGGGGCTGCACCGTGGGCGGCGAGGCGATGGTGACGAGCGTGCCGCCGGCGCGCACCAGCGCCGCCGAGCGGTCCAGGACGTCGCCGCCGATCACGTCGAGCACCACGTCGACCTGACCGGCATCGTCCAGGGGATCGGCCTGCAGGTCCAGGAAGGCGTCCACGCCGAGACCGAGCGCCGTGTCCCTGCCGCGGGCCCGGCCGGTGCCGATCACCCGGGCTCCCGCCTCACACGCGAGCTGCACCGCGATGGAGCCGACGCTGCCCGCGGCGCCGTGGATCAGGACGGTCTGGCCGGCGGCGAGGCGGCCGTGGTCGAACAGGCCCTGCCATGCGGTCAGCCCTGAGATCGGCAGCGCGGCGGCCGCGATGTGGTCGACGTCGGCCGGCAGCGGCGCCAGGTTGCGGGCCTCCACCGCCGCATACTCGGCCAGCGTGCCGTTGCGGGCCCAGTCGGCCATCCCGAACACCCGCTGGCCGACGGTCAGACCGGTGGTCCCGTACCCCAGCTCGGCGACGACACCCGACAGCTCGTGCCCGGGCACACTCGGCGTCCGGTCGCGGCCCGCGCGGTCGGCCCATGTTCCCGGCCAGTCGAGCTCCCCGCGGGTGAACGCCGCGGCGTGCACCCGCACGATGACATCGTTCTCGGCGGCGTGCGGGTACGGCTCTTCCGTCAGGGAAAGCCCAGCCAGGCCGGCGGCACGGTCTCGGACGGTGATGGCTCGCATGGCAGATCCTTACCAGTGGTGAAGACACCGAGCAGAAAGAACGTACCCGCACCGTTTCGTTCATGCGGGACGGCTCCCTCGTGGCGTGGACCGCACGGGACCGATCACCCTGCCAGGCGCTCCAGAGGGCGCCCCGCGTCCGGACCGCCGCCGACCCACGCGCCGGCCCCGGCCGACTGCTCGCGCCGGACGATCTCGACCGTCACGAACTGCGCCTGCCGCGGGTGCCGGGAGACGCGGGCGGAGGAGGCGCAGCACGCCGCCGCGATCTCCCCAGCGAACGCCTCGAGGTCCTCGGCGCAGATCCCGGCCCGCAGCAGCAGGAAGGCCCTTTCCCCGAACTCCTGCGGCGATATCCAGAGCACCAGCGGAATCCTGCCCTTGCGCGTGTGCATCGGCGTCTCCAGGAAGACCCGCTGCAGCCGGTGCCGGGAGAACAGGCACCAGAAGTGACGGCGCAGCCAGGCGCGGCCGGCGGGGACGGTCGCGGGCACGCTGACGCTCCCGGCCAGCGCGAACGCCGCCCACCAATGCCCCTGCCCCGCGGCGGCGGCCGTCACGGTGATCGCGGCCCCCGCCAGGACCAGCAGCGCGATCTCCGTACGCCACCGCCACAGCACGACGACCGGCCGCGCGGCCGGGAACGGCGTCCCGGCCCGCGCGTACGGATTGTGCCGCTCGTTACGAGAAGACATGGCCCCCGACCTCCTCGGCCCGGTACGCCGCCGTCCGGGCGGCCTTGAGCGCGTCGAAGCGCGGGTCGCGGTAGCGCCGGGCGCCGAAACCCGCCTTGGTGACCGTCCATCCCCGGCGGACGGCCCACTCGTCCTCCTCCACGCAGAGCGCGAAGTCGGCTCGGGCGAGCAGCTCGGCGGCCCAGGACCGGATTCGCGAAATCCGCTCGGCGAGGTGAATCATCGTCCCCCCTCAGCTCAAAGTCCCCCGAATCGCTGTCGTCTGGCCAGTTTCCCGCCGGAGCATCAGATGTCCGATAAGGCTGCCTTCCGAGTCATGGTTCGGTTTTCCTCACCGGAGGGTGCGAACCGATCAAGGTGTGTTGAGCGGGCGCGCACGGGAGGACTACCGTTTGCTGGTGATGCAGTTGCGGATAGTGATCGCCGAGGACAGCCTGCTCGTGCGCGCCGGCATCCAGGCGCTCGTCGCCACCGAGCCGGGCGTCGAGGTCGCCGCGGTCTGCTCCGGCTACGACGCGTTGATGGCCGGCGTCGAGCGGGAGAAACCCGACGTGGTGGTCACCGACATCCGCATGCCGCCGACCCTGACGGACGAGGGCATCCGGGCGGCCACGGCGCTGCGCCGGACCCATCCGGAGGTGGCCGTCCTCGTGCTGTCGCAGTTCCTGGACCCCGGCTACCTGCTGGCGCTGATCGAGGGGGGCAGCAGCAGGCGCGGATACCTGCTCAAGGAGCGCGTGGCCGCCCCGGGCGAGCTGATCTCGGCGGTGCGGACGGTGGCCTCCGGCGGGTCGTTCATCGATCCCGTGGTCGTCGACTCGCTCGTCTCGGCCAAGGCCCGCAACGAAGGCGACGCGCTGCGGCGGCTGACGCCCAGGGAGAGCGAGACCCTGGCCGAGGTCGCCGCCGGCCGGTCCAACCTCGCCATCGCGGCCGGCTTCGGGGTCTCCGAGCGCGCGGTGGAGAAGTACATCAACTCCATCTTCATGAAGCTCGGCCTGCACGGCGACCGCGACACCAACCGCCGGGTCAAGGCCGTCCTGATGTTCCTGGACTCCGATTCGTCATCAGGACAGTGATGCTGGCACCACCGACAGGACGGCGCGCGGGTGCGACGATCGGGCTTGTGGAGCAGCACCGCGTGAGCGTTCTGGTGGTGGACGACCTGCCGTCGTTCCGCCGGGCCGTGGCCGCTGTGATCGCCGTGGCCGACGGCTTCGAACTGGCGGGGGAGGCGGCCAGCGGCGAGGAGGCGCTCGGCTTCATCGAGGAGCGGGCGGTCGCCATGGTGCTGATGGACGTGAACATGCCGGGCATCGGAGGGCTGGAGGCCGCGCGGCGGATCAGGCGCTCCCACCCCGGGACGGTGGTCGTCCTGCTGTCGGTGGACGACACCGAGGAACTGCCCCGGGACGCGAAGGGGATCGGGGCCCACTACCGGCACAAGGACCGCTTCGGCCCCGACGAATTGGAGGCACTGTGGAGCGACGGGGGGCCCGCGGCGTCTTAGCGGGCCTGTGGGGGACAGAGACCATCGAGATGGGCGCGCCCGAGTGGGAGCGGTTGCGCACCTACATCCTGGCCGACCTCGCCGGCGTCGCCGTGGCCACCGGCTGGCTCCTCGCGCTGCGCGCCGGGGCCGTGCGGAACGACTGGCTGATCGCCATCGTCGCGCTGCTCCTCGTGATGGCCGCGTTCCTGCTGCGCGCCATCCACCTCATCCACCGCTACCGGCGCTTCGCCGCGGTCGTCGTCTTCGCGGTCTCCAACTGGGTCGTGGCGGTCGCCGTCACCGCGATGGTGCCCTTCGCGCTGGCCACCCTGACGCTGGCCGTGCTGCTGCCGGTGCTGGTGGCCGTGCAGCACATGAACCACGCGCGGCTGTCGGCGATGCTCGGCGCGACCATGCTGGCCGGGACGGTCCTGGTGGCGGCCGGCAGCCTGCTCGGCGGGGTCGGCCTCGAGCAGGCGGCGCCTCCGGCGGTCACGCACGCGCTGGCCATCGTGTTCGTCCCGTTCATCACCATCCTGGTGTCGCTGGCGGCCTGGCAGAACCACGCCATGCTGGTCGCCAGGGCCGAGGCGCTGCGGGAGTCGCGCGCCCGGCTGGTGGCCACGGCCGACCGCGAGCGCTGCCAGATCGAGCGCAGCCTGCGCGACGGTGCCCAGCGGCGCCTGGACGCCGCGGCCGCGCAGTCGCGGGTCGCGCGGCGGCTGCTGCCCACCGACCCCGGCCAGGTGGGGCCGCTGCTGGGGCGGCTCTCCGACGCCCTGCAGGAGGCCAGCGCCGAGCTGCGGAACCTGGCGCACGGGATCTACCCGCCCCAGCTCGCCCAGTACGGGCTGGAGACGGCCCTGCGCGCCGCCGCGCAGCACAGCCCGCTCCCGACCACCGTCCGCGCCTCCGGGCTGGGCCGCTACCCGCCCGAGATCGAGATCAACATCTACTTCTGCCTGCTGGAGGCCCTGCAGAACGCGATCAAACACGCGGGCGACCGGGCCAGGGTCACCATCTCCCTGCTCGACCGCAACGGCCTGTCCTTCGACTTCCACGACACCGGCCCCGGCTCCACGTCCGACCTGCTCCACACGGGCGAGGACGTGACGACCATGAACGACCGCCTCGGCGCCATCGGTGGCACCCTCACCATCGACACCCCGCCGGGCGGCGGGCTGCACCTGCACGGCCACCTGCCCCGGGCCGCGCTGGAGAGCGCCGGGGTCCGGCGTTCGCTGCGGGAGCCCGGCACCGCCGTCCGCACCTTCCTGCAGCGCGTCTGGGACGTGATCGCCCGGCTGTACGTCGGCCTCCAGCGCCGCACCGACCCGCATCCGCACCGGTACATCACCACCGGTCTGTGGGCGATCCTGGGGGTCGCGCTGGTCGCCGGGACGGGCGCGGTCGCGGACTTCGCCGGCTCGCGCGCCACCTGGCTGCTGGTCCTGGCGGGCGGCTGCCTCGCCGTGGCGCTGATCATCGTGGGGGCCCTGCGCGTCGTCAGGCGCGGCCGCCTCGAACGCGCGATCGGCATCTCCGCGGCCGTCACCTGGTGTTACGCGCTCGCGCTGACCGCGATGCTCCCGGCCGCCCTCCCGTACGCCACGCTCATGACGGTGTCGCCCGTGCTGCTGTCGGTCGCGTACCTGTCCCGGCGGCGTTTCAAGGCCGTCATGGCCTGCACCATCGGCACCGCCGGGGCCGTCACGCTCGCGGCGCGCTTCTCGCCCGGCGTCGGCCTCGAGGGTCTGGCCGTGGACGTCCTGGTCATCGTCCTGGTCGTGCTCGGCCTGACGAGGGCTTCGTTCCTCGCCTGGCAGAACCACGTGATGCTGGTCGCCAGGGCCGAGGCGTTGCAGGAGTCGCGGGCGCGGCTGGTGGCGGCGGCCGACCGCGAGCGCCGCCAGATCGAGCGCGACCTGCACGACGGCGCCCAGCAGCGGCTGGTGGCGGCGGCGGTCCAGTCGCGGGTGGCGCAGCGGCTGCTGGCCACGGACCCCGAGCAGGTAGAACCGCTGCTGGCGCAGCTCTGCGGCGACCTGCGGGAGGCGGAGTCCGAGCTGCGCGACCTGGCGCACGGGATCTACCCGCGGCAGCTGGCCGAGCACGGGCTGGAGACGGCCCTGCGCGCCGCCGCGCGGCACAGCCCGCTGCCCGCCGCCGTCCGCGCCTCCGGGCTGGGCCGCTACCCGCCCGAGATCGAGATCAACGTCTACTTCTGCCTGCTGGAGGCGCTGCAGAACGCCAACAAGCACGCGGGGGAGGGGGCCGGCATCACGATCGCGCTGCGCGGCGGCGACGGGCTCTCCTTCGACTTCCGCGACACCGGGCGCGGGAGCCGCCCCGACCTGGTCCGCAGCGGGTACGGCATCACCAACATGTACGACCGCCTGGGCGCGATCGGCGGCACGCTCACCATCGACACCTGCCCCGGCGCCGGCCTCCGCCTGCACGGCCACATCCCGGACGTCCCCCGCGTCGACGGGTAGCCCCCTCCGGGCGCGGGGAGGGCTCTGATACTCTCTCGGAGAGATCGTCCTCAGGAGGTGAGACCCATCAACGCTGTGGCAGGCCGGGTGCTCCCTCCCCATGATCAGGATTAGGTGACCGCGGGAGCGCCCATCGGCATCCCGAAAGGCTCTCATGTCGGTTTTTTCGTCATCTGTCCCCTCGGCCGTCTCCCCCTCCGCCATCGTCGCCAGGCTGCGCGCCGCCGGCTGCGTCTTCGCCGAGGACGAGGCCGAGCTGCTCGTCTCCACCGCCCGCACCCCCGCCGAGCTCGCCGCGATGGTCGAGCGCCGCGCCGCCGGCGAACCCCTCCAGCACGTCCTCGGCTGGGCCGAGTTCTGCGGCCTGCGGGTGGTCGTGGAGCCGGGGGTGTTCGTGCCCAGGCCGCGCACCGAGTTCCTCATCGGCCAGGCCGCCGCGCTGGCCCCCGGGCTCCCCGGGCCGCCGGTCATCCTCGACCTGTGCTGCGGCAGCGGCGCGGCCGGGGCGGCGCTGGCGGCAGGGCTGGAACCAGGGCTGGAGGGCGTCGAGCTGCACGCCGTCGACGTCGATCCCGCCGCCGTGCGCTGCGCCCGCCGCAATCTCGCCGCCCTGCCCCTCCGCCCCGGCGGCACGCTCACGAGCCGGGTCTACCAGGGCGACCTGTACGATCCGCTGCCCGCCTCGCTGCTGGGCCGGGTGGACCTCGCGATCGCGAGCCCCCCGTACGTGCCCTCGGGCTCCATCGTCCTGCTGCCGTCCGAGGCCCGGCTGCACGAGCCGCTCATGGCGCTCGACGGCGGCGGCGACGGGCTCGACGTCGTGCGGCGGGTGATCGCCGGCGCGCCGCGCTGGCTCGCCCCCGGCGGCCACCTCCTGGTCGAGACCAGCAAGGGGCAGGCCGGCGCGACCGCCGAGGCCGTCGCCCGGGCGGGACTGGCCGTCCGGGTGGCGAGCTCGGACGAGCTGGACGCCACCGCGGTGATCGGGACCCGCCCTTAGCGATGTTAAGGTGTCCCGCGATGGCACAGAAGGGACTGGCGCGGGACACGGTCGTGCGCGCCGCGCTGGAGCTGCTCGACGAGGTGGGCCTGGACGGGCTGTCGGTGCGCCGCCTCGCCGCCCGGCTCGGCGTGCAGAACCCGGCGCTCTACTGGCACTTCCGCAACAAGCAGGAGCTGCTGAACGAGATGGCGCGCGAGCTGCTCGCCCCCGAGATGGGCGGCCCCGGCGCGGGCGAGTCCTGGCGGGAGTGGCTGGCCCGGCGGGCCCACCGATATCGGCGCATGCTGCTCAGCCATCGTGACGGGGCGCGGCTGGTCACCGGGAGCGACCCGGGCGCGAGCGTGGCGCGGGCGTTCGAGGAGGAGCTGAAGATCCTGGTCGGGCTCGGGTTCACGCCCGGCCAGGGCCTGCACGCCATCGGGTCCGTCAGCCACTACACCCTCGGCTTCGTGCTCAACGAGCAGGCGCAGCGCGAGCGCCGGGAGCGGGGCGAGACCCGGGAGCTGTCCGCGTACGCCGACTTCCCCCTCACGGTCGCGGGCGTGCGCGAGGGCGGGGCCCCCACGAGCGAGGAGGCGTTCGCGTACGGGCTGCGGCTCATCCTCGACGGCGTGGCCGCCTCCCTCGGGAGCGACTGAAACTCCTGGAATGATTTGCCCCTTTTGATGGGCGGCGTGCTGTTATTTGTCCGTGGACTTCGCCACTGATCCGCGCTTTCATTTTCTCCGTCGGTTCGGCTTTGAATTACGGGGGTCAGATGGCTCGTTCGCGGAGAATCATGCAAATCGCCGTCGCATTCACGCTGACGGTGGGCGCCGCCCCTCCCGCGTCGGCGGAGCGGCGGGACCCCGTGCGGATCACGCGCTTCCTCGGGGAGCAGAGGCTGTCGCACCTGCTGAAGTTCCAGGACACCACGGTGGGCGGGCTGTCGGGGATCGACCGCGATCCCGCCACCGGCACCTGGTACTTCATCTCCGACGACCGCTGGCGCTACAACCCCGCCCGCTTCTACACCGGGCGGCTGGATTTCGACAGCGAGACGGGGGAGTTCGTCGGCGCACGGGTGACCGGGGTCAAGACGCTGACCAGGGCCGACGGCACGCCCTACCCGGGCTACGGCCAGCCGGGCGCGGCCGACCCCGAGTCGATCAGGTTCGACCGGTGGAGCGGGCGGCTGGTCTGGGGAGACGAGGGGGACCGGCCGGACGGCCGGAATCCGGCCATTCCGATTTCCGCCGCCGGCGTGCGCACGACCGACGTTCAGGGGCGTCATATCGGAGAATTGCGGGTGCCGCCGAATTTGCGGCTGACGGACACCGAGAGCGGGCCTCGGCGTAATTTCGGCTTCGAAGGGCTGGCGGTCACGGAAAACGCGATCGTCGGCGTCACCGAGGGGCCGCGCTACGAGGACGGGCCGGTGCCCTCGGTCGAGCGCGGCGCACCCGCGCGCGTGACCGTGTGGAACCGCCGGGGCACCGCGCGCGCCCAGTACGCCTACCCGCTCGACCCGCTGCCCACCGCGCCGATCCCGCCCGACGGTGACTCCGACAGCGGCGTCTCGGAGATCCTGGCCATCGACGACAACCGCTATCTCGCGCTCGAACGCTCCTGGATCCAGGGCGTGAACTACCGGGTCAAGCTGTACGAGATCGACCTGCGCGGCGCCACGAACGTGCTGGCCAGGGACGACCTCGCGCAGGGCATGCCGTACCGGCCGGTGACCAAGCGCCTGGTCCAGGACCTCGGCGCCTTCCGTCCGCCGACGCAGAACCTCGAGAGCCTGGCCTGGGGCCCGCGCCTGGCCGACGGGACGTGCACGCTGGTGATCGGCTCGGACGACAACTTCGACCAGCGCGAGGTGACCCAGTTCCTCGCCTTCGCCGCGACGGGCTGCCCGTGAGGACGCCGGGGGCGCGCCACCGCGCCGAGCCGTATCGTGCCTGCTCAGGCGGCAGGGCTGGCCGCCACGTGGGTGGGTAGCGTGCTGGATATGGCCACCTTCGACCTGACCAGGATCCGGGCGGTCGTCTTCGACACCGACGGCGTGGTCACCGACACGGCGCGGGTGCACGCCGCCGCGTGGAAGCACGTGTTCGACGCGTTCCTGCGTGGCCGGTCCGCGCCGTTCGACGTGCGCGCGGACTACCTCGCCTACGTGGACGGGCGCTCCCGGCTGGACGGGGTGCGCACGTTCCTGGCCTCGCGCGGCATCTCGATCCCGGAGGGCGGCCCGCAGGACGAGCCGGGCGCGGAGACCGTGCACGGGCTGGGGCTGGCCAAGGACGCGCTGTTCGTGGAGGCGATCGCGCACCACGGCGTGGCCGCCTTCCCCTCCACCGTCGCGCTGCTGCACGAGCTGCGCCGGCGCGGCTGCCGCACCGGCGTCGTGTCGGCCAGCAGGCACTGCCGGGCGGTGGTGTCGTCGGCGGGGCTGCTGCACCTGTTCGACGTGCTGGTCGGCGGCGACGACGCCGCCGAGCTGGGGCTGCGCGGCAAGCCGGATCCCGCGCTGTTCCTGGAGGCCGCGCGCCGCCTGGAGCTGGCCCCCGCCGTGGTGGCGATCGTGGAGGACGCCCTGCCGGGCGTCGAGGCCGCCAGGAAGGGCGGGTTCGGCCTGGTCGTCGGGGTGGACAGGAGCGGGCTGCGGGAGCCCGGGGACGGGCCGCGGGCCGTCGCGGGCGGCGCCGCCGAGGCGATGCGGGCCGCCGGGGCGGACGTCGTGGTCGCCGACCTGGCCGACGCCGACGTCTCCGGCCGCGTGCCGGTGGGACGGCCATGAACGACTGGACGCTCGTGTACGACGGCTTCGACCCCAGCGGGGAGGGGACGCGGGAGGCGCTGTGCACGCTCGGCAACGGCAGGTTCGCCACCCGCGGCGCCACCCCGGACGGCGAGCCGCGCACGCCGGGCACGTACGTGGCGGGCTGCTACAACCGCCTCGACTCCGTCGTGGCCGGGCGCACCGTGACCAACGAGGACATGGTCAACCTGCCCGACTGGCTGCCGCTGACGTTCGCCACCCCGGGATCGGAGTGGTTCCGGCCCGAGCGGGCGGCGCTGCTGTCCTACCGGCACGAGCTGGACCTGCGGCACGGCGTGCTGGTGCGCGACCTGCGCTGGCGCGACGGCGAGGGCCGGGTCACGCGGGTACGGCAGCGCCGCCTGGTGTCGATGGCCGCGCCGTGCCTGGCCGCCCTGGAGACCACGTTCACCGCCGAGAACTGGTCGGGGCCGATGCGCGTGCGCGCCACCCTGGACGGCCGGGTGGCGAACCGGGGGGTGGCCCGCTACCGCGACCTGCGCGGCGACCACCTCACCGGGCACGCCACCGGTTCGGAGGACGAGCTGGCCTGGCTGACGGCGAGCACCCGCGGCTCGCACGTCACCGTGGCCCTGGCCGCCCGGGTCGACGTCAACGCCCTCAGTACGGGCCGCACGCCCGCCCCGGACCGGTCGCCCGGGGCGCGGCCGCGGCCCCGTCCCGGCCACGTCTTCTCCGACCACGTGCTCGACCTCGCGCAGGGCCGGCCCGCCACGCTCACCAAGATCGTGGCGCTGACGACCTCGCGCGACCCCGCCACGCACGACCCGCGCTCGGCGGCGCTCGGGCACGTGCGCCGCGCGCCCCCCTTCGACGGCCTCCTGGCCGCCCACGAGGCCGCGTGGGAAAGGCTGTGGCGGCGGGCCGGTCTCGACCTGGGCGGCCACCGGCTGGCGCAGGCCGTCCACCTGCACATCTTCCACCTGCTCCAGACGCTCTCCCCGCACACCGCCGACCTCGACGTCGGCGTGCCCGCCCGCGGCCTGCACGGGGAGGCGTACCGGGGCCACGTGTTCTGGGACGAGCTGTTCGTGCAGCCGTGGCTGAGCCTGCGCTTCCCCGAGGTCTCGCTCGGCCTGCTGCGCTACCGCTGGCGGCGGCTGCCGGAGGCCAGGGCCGCGGCCAGGGCGGCCGGGTACGAGGGCGCGATGTTCCCGTGGCAGAGCGGCAGCGACGGCCGCGAGGAGACCCCGGCCCTGCACCTCAACCCGCTCTCCGGACGCTGGCTGCCCGACCGCTCCCGCCTGCAGCGGCACGTCGGCCTGGCCATCGCCTACAACGTGTGGCAGCACTACCTGGCCACCGGCGCCATGCCGGCGTGGTGCGCGGAGCTGCTGCTCGACATCGCCAGGTTCTTCGCCTCGCTGGCGGTGGTCCACGGCGACCGGTACGAGATCCGCGGTGTCATGGGGCCCGACGAGTACCACGACGGCTACCCGGGCGCGGAAGTGCCGGGGCTGGCCAACAACGCGTACACCAACGTCATGACCGCGTGGCTGCTGATGCGCGCCCGCGACACCGCCTGCCTGGCGCCCGAGCTCGCACCCCCGGACGCGGAGCTGGCCCGCTGGGACGACATCAGCCGCCGCCTGCGGGTGGACT
This sequence comes from Nonomuraea sp. NPDC005650, assembly GCF_040605375.1. Taxonomy (NCBI): domain Bacteria; kingdom Bacillati; phylum Actinomycetota; class Actinomycetes; order Streptosporangiales; family Streptosporangiaceae; genus Nonomuraea; species Nonomuraea sp. NPDC005650. Next base: position 9,413 of record NZ_JBEXCR010000017.1, on the reverse strand, counting down.
TCCACGACGGCGTGATCAGCCAGTTCACCGGGTACGCGGACCTGCCGGAGCTCGACTGGCGGCGCTATGGCGGCGTGCGGCGCCTGGACCGGGCGCTGGAGGCCGACGGCGACGACGTCAACCGCTACAAGGCCTCCAAGCAGGCCGACACCCTCATGCTCTGCTACCTCCTGACCGGCGACGAGCTGACCGCCATCCTGGAACGGCTCGGCTACCCGGTCGAACGCGGGCTGATCCCCCGTACCGTCTCCTACTACCTCGACCGCACCAGCCACGGCTCGACGCTCAGCGCGGTCGTGCACGCCTGGGTGCTGGCACGTTCCAACAGGGCGCGGTCCTGGAGGTTCTTCACCGAGGCCCTCTACAGCGACATCAAGGACGTGCAGGGCGGCACCACCGCGGAGGGCATCCACCTGGGCGCCATGGGCGGCACCCTCGACCTCCTGCAACGCTGCTACCTGGGCCTGGAACTGCGGCCGGACGGGCTGCGGCTGGACCCGCTGCTGCCCGGCCGGCTCGGCGTGCTGTCCATGCCGATCCGCTACCACGGGCGCCAGATCTTCATCGACGCCGATCACCACGAGGCACGCGTGAACGGCACCGCGCGCCGTACCTATACGCGAGGAGAAGCCATCATGACTGGCACCGGAGATCTCGGACGCCGCCTCATCCACTGTCGCGAACGTCTCGGCCTGAGCCGCGAACAGGTCGCCGAGCGCGCGGCCATGTCAGCCGGCTACCTGAAATACCTGGAGGAAAATCCCGATATGCCGGACACGGGTGCCCTTTACCGCCTGGCGGACGCCCTCCAGACCACGGTGCACGAGCTGCTGGGCGGCGGCGTGGACCGCCCGCCCGGGCGCGGCCCCGCCATGGCCAACCCGACGTTGGAGGTGCTGGACCAGGAGGAGTGCCTGCGCTTGATCTCGCCGGGCGGGATCGGGCGGGTGGCGTTCAGCGGCAGGCACGGGCCCACCGTGCTGCCCGTCAACTACAAGCTGCACCACGGCGTGATCGTCTTCCGCACCGCGTCCGGCGGCCCGATGGACGAGGATCTCCGCTCGGGGCTGGAGGGAGTGGACATCAAGATCGCCTTCGAGGTCGACAAGATCGACGAGGCCAACCGCGAAGGGTGGAGCGTCCTGGTGCAGGGGCCCGCCCACCACGTGACGCCGGAGGAAATGGAAGAGGTGGCCGACTCGGGCGTCACACCCTGGGCGGGCGGCGAGCGCCGCCTCTACATCCGCATCGTCCCGCAGCAGATCGCGGGCCGCCGCATCCACGGCATGTAGCACCGGGCAGACCATCGGCGGCGTTTCGCTGCTGATCAGGAGCGGCCGGCTGGGATACTTCCCTGGCCGGCGGGCACGATCATCATTGTCAGGAGGTCCCGCATGAAGCGCTTCACCGGGCGTACCCTTCCGGTGCTGGTCCTGCTCGCAGTGGCGGCCGCGGGTTGCGGGGCCGTCAGAGATCCGCGGGGCTCGGTCACCGTGACGGCCTCGCCCGAGGACACCACCCCGGCGGCCGACCCCACGAGCACACCACCCGGCACCGCCACGCCTACCCCCCGAGGGGGCCTGGTCGCCGGCCGTTACCAGCCGCTGTGGCCGTTCTCCACGCCGGGTGAGGCGACGGCGTGGCGGGAGGCGTACCGCAGGGACGGCCGCCAGGCGTGGCACCTCGACGCCGGCCGCACCGCGATCGCCTTCACCCGCGACTACCTCGGCTTCACCGAGATCGACCAGGTCGCCAAGTCCGTCCGGTCGGGCGACCACGCGCGGGTGCACGTCGCCTACAACGCGGAGGAGGGTCCGCGAGCGCTGGTGGCGGCCGTCGTGCACCTGGTCAGGTACGGCACGGGCGAGGACGCGCCGTGGGAGGTGGTGGGCACCGACGACACCTCGTTCTCGCTCACCAGACCCCGCTACGGCGCCGTCGTGCGGTCCCCGCTGACCGTAGGCGGCAAGATCACGGGCGTGGACGAGAGCGTCAGGGTCCAGGTCCGCCGGCCGGGCTCGACCACCCCGGTGGGGGAGTCGTGCTGCGTGGGCGCCGGGGGGACCGACTCGCCGTGGGCGGCCCGGGTCGCCTTCAAGGCGCCCCCGGGGCGGACGCTGACCGTCGTGGCGTCGACCGGCGGCCACGTGGCCACCGTCGAACGCTTCGCGGTGACGGGCGTGAACGTCCTCACGCCCTGACCGGAGGTGAGGATGCGTCCGGACATCGCCCCATAAGTACGCCGTCCCGGCGACGCCGCACGGAAACGCATACCCCCCGCTAGCTGCGATGTCACCGATTGATCCGTTAGCCTCGGCATCGGTAACAGGCGGGTACGCGCGCCGCCAGGACCGGGGCCGGAGACCGCAACACAGCGAGGTGCTCATGAGCCAACTGGACAACGCCCCGCCGGAGAGCGGGTCCCTGGCTGAACTCGCCAGGAAGCACGGGCTGCGCCCCGCCATCGCGCGCCCGGGACTGCCCGTCTACACGCGCCAGCTGTGGGAGCGGCGGCACTTCATCCTGACGTACGCGACCTCGCGCAACGTCTCCAAATACTCGGGCTCCGCGCTGGGCCAGATGTGGCAGGTCCTCACCCCGCTGCTGAACGCGGCCATCTACTACGTGATGTTCGGCCTCATCCTCGGCGGCAGCAAGAACATCGACAACTACCCGGCGTTCCTGCTGACCGGGATGTTCGTGTTCACGTACACGCAGCGGACCGTCACCGCGGGCGCCAAGTCGATCTCGGGGAACCTGTCGCTGATCCGCGCCCTGCACTTCCCCCGGGCGTCGCTGCCGCTGGCGTACACGATCCAGGAGTTGCAGCAGCTCACCATCTCCATGGGGGTGCTGCTGCTGATCGTGACGCTGACGGGGGAGTTCCCCACGTGGTTCTGGCTGATGGTGCCGATCGTGCTGGTGCTGCAGACGTCGTTCAACATCGGGGCGGGGCTGGTGATGGCCCGGCTGGGGTCCACGCTGCGGGACCTCAGCCAGTTGCTGCCCTTCATCATGCGCACGTGGCTGTACGCGTCCGGGGTGTTCTTCGCCATCCACGACAAGGTCGTCAACAGCGCCCGCCTGCCGGAGTGGGTGGCCACGGTGATGTACCTCAACCCGGCGGCCTCCTACATCGAGTGGATGCGCGACATCCTGATCGGCAGCCACGTCCCGCCGCGCACGGTGTGGCTGTCGTGCGTGTTCTGGGCGGTGTTCGGGCTGATCTTCGGATTCTGGTACTTCTGGCGGGCCGAGGACCGTTACGGCCGGGGATGATCGGGTGCGGCGGGCGGGTTGCACAAGGGAATGAACATCTACGATCCCGCTGAGGAGACCGCATGAGCGCACCCACCGACGACCACCCCGTACGGCAGCTCCGGCTGGTGGTGGAGGCCGAGGACTACGAGGCCGCGCTGGCCTTCTACCGCGATGTGCTGGGCCTGCCCGAGCAAGCCGCCTTCTCCGGCGGCGACGGCGCGCGGGTGGCGATCCTGGACGCCGGGCGGGCCACCCTGGAGATCGCGAACCCGGCGCAGAAGAAGATGATCGACGACGTCGAGGTGGGCCGTCAGGTGGCGCCCAGGCTCCGGGTGGCGTTCGAGGTGGACGACGCGCGGGGCACCACCGAGCGGCTGGTGGCAGCCGGTGCGACGGAGGTGGCGCCGCCCACGGTCACCCCCTGGGAGTCGCTGAACGCCCGGCTGGACGCGCCCGCGGGCCTGCACATCACGGTCTTCCAGGAGCTGCGCGACCTGGAGGAGCGCCGCACGCTCGACGGCTTCGGCACCGACGACCCGGGCCCGGCCGAGGTCTGAGGGAGCCGGCGGGGTGATCGGCGCGGACGCCTGAGCGCGTCTGCGGGGCGCCCGCACCGGCCGCGGCGGCTCCAGCACCGTCGGGCCGGACGGGGCGCCCCGCGCCCGCACCCCGTCCACCAACCGGGTTCATCCGGGTGACGCATCCCATCCCCTTCACCATAAACGCTCGGAGATCACCGCGATTCACGCGAATACCGGCCTTGAGCAGGGAGGGGCCTTGACTCGGGCCCTGACGACGCATGCGAATTCGGTATAGGACGAATCCGGGTCAGGGCTCCTGGCGCAGGTGGGCGAGCCGTTCGGTGAGGAACTCCCGCTCGGCCGCGTTGTCACTCAGCCCCAGCGCCGCCCGGTACGCCTGCGCCGCCTCCGCGTCCCGCCCCAGCCGGTGCAGCAGGTCGGCCTTGGTGGCGGGCAGGTAGCGGTAACCGGCCAGGCGGCCGTCGCGTTCGAGCGACTCCACCTCGGCCAGCGCCGCCGCCGGGCCGTCCACCATGGCCAGGGCGACCGCCCGGTTGAGCGCGACCACGGGCGAGGGCCAGACGCGGAGGAGCTCCCCGTACAGGACGAGGATCTGCGGCCAGTCCGTCTCCTCGTACGTGGCCGCCTGGGCGTGCAGGGCCGCGATGGCCGCCTGCAGCGTGAACCGCCCGGGCGGCCCCGACGTCAGCGACGCCACCAGGAGCCGGTCCGCCTCGGCGATCAGCTCGCGGTCCCAGGCCGAGCGGTCCTGCTCCGCCAGCCGGAGCAGGCGCCCGCGCCCGTCGGTACGGGTGGCGCGCCGGGCCTGGTGCACCAGCAGCAGCGCGAGCAGCCCGGCGGCCTCCCGCTCGGCGGGCAGCAGCAGGTGGAGCAGGCGCGCGAGGTCGAGCGCCCGGTCGGTGAGGTCGTCGCGGACGAGCTCCCGCCCGGAGTGCGCGGTGTGACCGGTGCTGTAGAGCAGGTGGACGACGGTCAGCACCGCGTGCACGCGGCCGGTCAGCTCCGCCCCGGACGGCACCCGGTACGGGATCCGCGCGGCGGCGATCTTCTTCTTGGCCCGGGTGAGCCGGGCGGCCATCGTCGCCTCGGCCACCAGGAACGCCCGCGCGATGTCCGCCGTCGCCACCCCGCACACCAGCCGCAGCGTGAGGGCGACGCGGGCCTCGGGGGCGAGCGCCGGATGGCAGCAGGTGAAGATCAGCCGCAGCCGGTCGTCGGGCATGGCGCCGGGCTCGGGCATCGGGGCCTCCTCCGGCTCCAGCAGCAGGGGCAGCTTCCGGTCCAGCGTCCTGGCGCGCCGCAGCACGTTGAGCGCGTTGCGGCGGGCGGCCGTGGTCAGCCACGCGCCGGGCCGGCGGGGCACGCCGTCGCGCGGCCAGGTGCGCAGCGCCTGGACGTAGGCGTCCTGCACCGCCTCCTCGGCCGCGTCCAGGTCGCGCGTGACGCGCACCGTCGCAGCGAGCACGAACGCCCACTCGCGGCGGTGCGCCTCGGCGACGGCCTCCTCGACCGCGGCACCCCGATCGGGGGCGCCGCTCAGCCCTCCTCCACGATCTCGAAGCCGACCAGCGGCCTGACCTCGACCCCGCCGTGCACGATCGGGGTGAGCCGGGCCAGCTCCAGCGCGTGGTCGAGGTCCCGCGCCTCCAGCACGAACACCCCGGCCAGCACCTCCTTCGTCTCGATGAAGGGCCCGTCGGTCACCAGGTCGCCACGGAGCGAGGTGGCCGTCTCCGGCGGCTCCAGCCCCATCCCGGCGACGATCCGCCCGCCCCGCGCGGCCACCTCGGCGGGCAGCGCCAGGTGCCCCCGCTGGACCTCCTCGGGCAGCTCCTCCGGCGGGACTCGCTCGTACAGCAGCACCGCGTACTGCGCCATCATGTTCCTCCGCTCGCTCTCACGGTCCTTCTACAGCACCGACCACCGGGGCAGAGCGGAATCGACAGGGCGGCGCGGCGAATTCCGCCCGCCTACGACTGGCGCCTGCGCCGCGCGTCGGCCAGCGACCAGGCCGCCTCCCACTCGCGGTAACGCCCCCGGTCGAGCAGCCGGCGGACGCCCGCGAACCCCGCCGCCGCGACCACCGCCGTCGCCAGCACCAGCAGCAGCGCGGTCGCCACCGCGGTGACCCGGAGGTCGACCGGGCTCGGCGGCGCGGCGACCCTCCGGCCGCCGGGATCGATCCAGATCCGGATCGGCGTGCCCGCCTTGGCCAGGGGCGGCGCCATCACCGAGCCGGAGATCTCCAGCCCGGAAGGCGTCGTCCAGCGCGCCGGGGCGGGCTCGGTCCGGGGGACCTCCCCGAACGACAGGCTCGTGACCGGCGCGCCGGCCAGCAACGTCGCCACCACCTCCCGGCGCCCGTCGTCGGCCGCCCGCAGCGCGTGCTCGTACGCCTGGCGCCCCGCCACCGCCGCGGGCCAGCCGCTGAGCAGGACGAGGAGCACCGTCACGAGCAGCGCGGCACTCTCCAGACGGTCGGAGCGCCGCCGCAGCGGGTTGCCGTCAGGCCGGTGCCGCCGCACCCACCGCATCACCGACTCGGTCACGTGCTTCATCATGCACCAGATCACCTCACCGGGCGGCGGGTCGGGCCCGGACGTGCATGCGCTCCCCCTGGGGGCCGAACAGGGCGAGGATCTCGGCCGGCTCCTGGCCGGGGTTGGAGAACGCGTGCGGCGTCCGCGTGTCGAACTCCGCCGCCTCCCCCTGTGTCAGGATCACCTCGTGCTCCCCGAGGAGCAGCCGCAGCCGCCCCGACAGCACGTACATCCACTCGTAGCCCTCGTGGACCTTCTGGTGCTCCCGGCCCGGCTCGTAGCCCGGCCAGCGCGGCGGGAGGATCTGCTTGTACGCCTGCACCCCGCCGGGCCGGCGGCTCAGCGGGATGAACGTCGCGCCGTGGCGCTTCATCGGGCGCATGTGCACGCGCGGGTCACCGGTCACCGGCGCGTCGATCAGCTCGTCGAGCTGGACCTGGTGCGCCCGCGCCAGCAGCAGGAGCAGCTCCAGGGTCGGCCGGCGCTGGCCGGACTCCAGGCGGGACAGGGTGCTGACGGAGATGCCGGTGCTCGTGGACAGCTGCGCCAGCGTCGAGCCGCGCTCCTGGCGCAGCGCCCGCAGCCGCGGCCCCACGGACTGGAGCACGTCGTCGAGGTCCATGCGACCTACTTTGCCATTTCGGCAACGGAAGTTGTCAAATCGGCGGCGGCTCGCGGACAGTGTCGGACGTCGGAATCACCGGAAGGAGAGGCGCGATGGACGCGAGGTACGACGTCGTGGTGGTCGGGGGCGGTGCCGCCGGGCTGAGCGGGGCGCTCACGCTGGGCCGGGCGCGGCGCAGGGTGCTGGTGGTCGACGCCGGGCGGCCGCGCAACGCTCCCGCCGAGGGCGTGCACACCTACCTGGGGCGCGAGGGCGTCTCGCCGCTGGAGTTGCTAGCCGCCGGCCGCGAGGAGGTGATCGGGTACGGCGGGGAGATCGTGACGGGCACCGTCGCCACCGCCGAGCGGCTCGACGGCGGGGGCTTCCGCCTCGTGCTGGCGGACGGGCGCTCGGTCGAGGCGGACCGCCTGCTGGTCGCCACCGGCCTGACCGACGAGCTGCCGGACGTGCCGGGCCTGGCCGAGCGGTGGGGCAAGGACGTGCTGCACTGCCCGTACTGCCACGGCTGGGAGGTGCGCGACCAGAAGATCGGGATCCTGGGCACGGGGCCGCTCTCGGTTCACCAGGCGCTGCTGTGGCGGCAGTGGAGCGCCGAGGTGACCCTCTTCCCGCACACCGCGCCCGAGCTCCGCTACGAAGAGCGGGGGCAGCTCGCCGCCAGGGGCGTCACCGTGGTCGAGGGCAAGGTGGCGGGCCTGGAGGTGACGGACGGCAGGCTGTCCGGGGTGCGGCTCGCCGACGGGCGCGTGGTCGCCTGCCAGGCCGTCGCGACCGCCGGACTGCTAACCGCCCAGGTGGGCCCGCTCGCCGCGCTGGGGCTGGAGGCGGAGGAGATGGAGATGTCCGGGCACGTGATCGGCACCCGCGTGCCCGCCGACCCGGCCGGCGCCACGAGCGTGCCCGGGGTGTGGGTGGCCGGTAACGTGACCACCCTGAACGAGCAGGTCATCGGCGCCGCGGCGGCGGGCGTGCGGGCGGCGGCGGCGATCAACGCCGACCTGGTCGCCGAGGAGACCCGCCGCGCCGTCGCCGCCATGGACGCCCACGGGACCCCCGAGGAGTACTGGGACGCCCGCTACACCGCGAGCGGGCAGATCTGGAGCGGGAACCCCAACGCGATGCTGGTCCGCGAGGCGGCGGACCTGGAGCCCGGCACCGCGCTGGACCTGGGGTCCGGTGAGGGGGGCGACGCGATCTGGCTCGCCGGCAGGGGCTGGCGGGTCACCGCGGCCGACGTCTCCGGCGTGGCGCTCGAACGCGCCGCCGGGCACGCCGCCGCGGCGGGCGTCGCCGACCGCATCGACTGGCAGCGGCACGACCTGGGCGCGTCCTTCCCCGACGGCGTCTTCGACCTGGTCTCGGCCTGCTTCCTGCACTCGTTCGTGAACCTGCCGCGCGAGGAGATCCTGCGCGCCGCCGCGTCGGCCGTCGCCCCCGGCGGGGTGCTGCTGGTCGTCGGGCACGCGGGATGGCCGTCCGAGGCGCACGACCCGCACCCCGACGTGCACTTCCCCACGCCGCAGGAGGTTCTGGACGCGCTCGAACTGCCGGACGGGCAGTGGGAGGTGCTGCGCTGCGAGGAGTACGAGCGCGCCGACCACGTTCCGGTCGCCCGGTCCGGCACCGGCCGGGACAACGTGCTCAAGGTCCGGCGGCTGCCCGGCTGACCCGGTCCCTAGCGGGGGGTCTCGCTGCGGTAGGAGTGGCCGAGCTCGGGGCCGAGGCCGAAGTAGTGGCGGAAGTTGTAGACGAGCGGGCTCCACGCGGCCGGGTCCACGTGGTGGGTGCCGGGCACGACGATGCGCGGGTCGGCGTGCACCCTGCTCACCACGGCCTCCACGATGACGAACGACCCCGAGACGTCGTGGCCCACCCGCTCCGCCCGCGCCTCGAACTGGAGGGGGCACTCGGCCACCCGCGGCGGCCGTACGGTCTCGGAGGGCTCGGGCCGCAGCCCGGCCGCGGCGAACTTGCCGGGCTCGTAGCGGCAGCGCGCCTGCTTGCCCGCCGGCACCGGGTGCCGCCCGGTGAGGGGCGCCAGCCGTTCGACCGCCTCCCACTGGTGGGGGGCGGGCAGGCTGATGACCAGCTCCGGGCGGCTCATGAGGTTGCGCGCGGTCTGCCCCTCGGCGCCCAGCCCGAGCACGATCACCTGGCCCAGGGCCCAGGCGGAGGACATCGGGGCGAGGTTGACCGTCCCGTCCGGGTTCTCCGTGGACAGCAGGACGACCGGCGTCCCGAAGTACAGGATGCTCGGCTCGATGGTCACATGGGCGGCGGAGGTCGCGGTGTTCATGTGGGCGAGCCTAGGAACGGGACGTTCAACTCCGGACCGAAACGTCGTAGCGAATCTGACCCGTAAATCCCGCCTCAGCTGGGCAGGCGGCAGCGAACCCCAGCTGGTGTTCGGCGGGGGTTTGGTGGGCGAGGAAGGTCAGCTTGGGT